>REDW01000114.1 GCA_007693325.1 Spirochaetaceae bacterium | reverse complement strand
CGCTGCCGCCGTTGCCGGTTGAAACCGGTCACTGCTGCCCGCCGGCGGTTACAGCTTGACCGCCGGCGCCCGCTGGCGCTATTCTGATAGGTGCAGTGGATCTTAACAAGCAGCGTGCCGATGCCTACCGCAAGACACAGAGCCCCAAAGCGGCAGCCGGGAGTCCCGAGACGGCGCCCGGTGGCAGCAGTGCGGCAAACCGGCGCGATGTGGAGCGCCAGGCGCGCGCGGTCTCCGCACTGGTCAAGGTAGGCAGCGACGGCGCGCGGTCCGAGAGAGGCGTCAAGAAAGTGGCGCGCTTTCTGATGGCTGTGGGCAAGGACGAGGCCGCGGTCATTCTGCGCCATCTCGATGAGTCCGAGATTGAAGCGGTCCTGCGCGAGATCACTGCGGTATCGCGTCTGGGGCGCGAGGAGGCCGGTGAGATCCTGGCCGAGTTCGGCCGCGCAGTGCGGCAGCGCAGGCTCGAGCCGCAAGGCGGTGCCGATGTGGCGCATCAGATGCTCGAGCAGGCCTTTGGCAGTGACGTGGCAGAGAAGATCTTCAGCCGCGTGGTCCCGCAGCCTGCCGCACGCGCGTTTGCGTTTCTGGAGGACCTCGAGCCGCAGCAGTTGATGGTGATTGCCAAAGAGGAGTCTCCTGCGGCAATCGCGTTGATCCTGGCGCATCTTACCCCGGCAAGCGCCTCGGAGGTTATTTCACGCTTGAGCGACGAGGTGCGCCAGGAAGTTCTGCTGCGCATCGCACGCATGCAGCGCGTTGATAACGAAGTGCTGTCGAGGGTTGAGGAGTCTCTGCGCGAGAAGATCCGCTCTCACGGGCGCGTGGTTACCCAGGAAGTCGATGGAATGGCAACCCTGGCGCGGATTCTGCGTACTATGGGCGCGGCAGAGGGCGGCGAGGTGATGCGCGCCTTGCGCCAGGAAGAACCGGATATCTACGACGAGATTCAGGATCGGCTGTTCACAATCGAAACGCTGCTTCTGATCGAAGATACCGACCTTCAAAGAGTTCTGCGTGATTTCAGTGACCGAGACATCGCGGTAATTCTCAAGGGCAAGAGCGAGGACATTCGGGCCAAGGTGCTGCGCAACGTCTCTGAACGGCGTCGCAGCATCATTGCCGATGAATACGCTCATCTCGGTCCGTTGCCGCGTACGGATGTTGATCGGGCCTCGTCGGAATTCATCGACTACCTCAGGCGGCTGGAAGATTCCGGTGAGCTTCTTGTTCGTCATCAGGACGAAGAGTATATTTGAGCCGGATAGTGGACGGTTGCACAGCAGCGCTTGCTTGTCCAAGCGGCAACGATAGCATATAGTGGACGGCAATCAACGAGGTATTGCGTGTACTCAGTAGGAATGGCATATCTGCTCTGGCTTCCGTCACTCTTCGGGCTTTCCGGTCTTCAGCGCTTCTATCTGGGCAAGTTTGGAACCGGTGTGCTCTTTCTGATTACCGGCGGTCTGCTGGGGATCGGCACTATCTACGATGCATTCACCCTGCCGCGGCAGGTGCGCGAAGCACAGTTGCACGAGAAATACCGTGAGGCGCTAGGGCAGGGGACCATCCACATCAACGTTGAGCGCAGTGGAACAGCCGGCAGTGCCCGCAACAGCGGCAGGCCCACATCGGTAGAGCAGGTAATTCTCCAATCTGCCGGAAAGAATAACGGTGTGGTTACCCCAACCGATGTTGCGCTGGCAGCCGGTGTGCCGCTGGAGGAAGCGCGGCGCGTGCTGGAGCAGCTGTCGGAGAAGGGGTTTGCCGAGGTGCGCGTCAAGAAAAGCGGCCTGCTGGTCTACGTTATCCCTGACCTTGAAGACGAGCACCGTAGCTCGGATCTTGAAGATTTCTAGCCGAGCGCGTGTTTTGATCGGAAAACTGATAAACCCATAGCCAAGGAAGTACATAATGACAGCCAACGAGTTGCGCAGCAAGTACATCGATTTCTTTGTAGCCCACGACCACGTTGAGATATCGGGGCAGTCACTGATACCCGAGAACGATCCAACGGTGCTTTTCACCACCGCGGGAATGCACCCGTTGGTACCCTACATTCTCGGTGAGCCGCACCCCGCCGGACAGCGGCTGGTCAACTACCAGAAATGCATTCGTACCGGGGATATCGAAGACGTCGGCGACTCGAGTCACCTGACCTTCTTTGAAATGCTCGGCAACTGGTCGCTGGGCGACTATTTCAAGGAAGAAGCGATCCGGATGAGTTTCGAGTTCCTGACCTCGTCCAGGTGGCTGGGGATTTCGCCGGACAAGCTGTCGGTGACGGTGTTTGCCGGAGACGATGATGTTCCGCCGGACCATGAATCCGCCGCGGTGTGGCAGGCACTCGGCATCCCCCAATCGCGCATCTACTACCTGCCGCGCAAGGACAACTGGTGGGGCCCCGCCGGCGCCACCGGGCCGTGCGGCCCCGACAGCGAGATGTTCATCGATACCGGAATAGAAGGTACACCAGACAGCCGTCCCGGCGTCTCCGACGGCAAGTATATGGAGGTCTGGAACGACGTCTTCATGCAGTACAACAAACAGGCCGACGGCAGCTTTGTGCCGCTGCAGCGCACCTGCGTTGATACCGGCATGGGCATCGAGCGCACAATCGCCATTCTGCAGGGGCGTACTTCGGTCTACGAAACCGAGGTCTTCACGCCGATTATCGCGTGCATCGAGGGTCTCACCGGCGCGCGTTACGGCAAGGACCCCGAGACCGACCGCTCGATCCGCATTGTCAGCGATCACGTCCGTACTGCCACCTTCATCCTCGGAGATGAAAAGGGCGTCTCGCCGTCAAACGTAGGCCAGGGCTACATTCTGCGACGGCTGATTCGCCGTGCAGTGCGCCACGGTCGCAAACTCGGCCTTTCGCGCGAGTTCCTGTGTGATCCGGCGCAGATTGTCATAGACATGTACCGCGACCCACACCCGGTGCTGCAGCAGAATCGCGAGCGCGTGCTCGACGAGATGCGCGGTGAGGAAGACCGCTTCTGGACCACGCTGCAGAAGGGAGAGCACGAGTTTGAGAAGCTGTTGCCCAACCTGCTGAAGAACCCCGAACGCACTATACCCGGGAGACTGGCTTTCCGACTCTACGATACCTTCGGCTTTCCGTTGGAGATCACCGAAGAACTGGCTTCCGAGCACGGCATGACCGTGGACCGCCCGGGGTTTGATGATGCGTTTCGCAAGCACCAGGAGAAATCCAAGCTGGACTCCAACCAGACCTTCAAGGGCGGACTTGCCGATGACTCCGACGTGACCACGCGCCTGCACACGGCAACCCACCTGCTGCATCGGGCGCTGCGTGAGGTACTAGGCGATCACGTGGCCCAGAAGGGCAGCAACATCACCCAGGAACGGCTGCGGTTTGACTTCTCGCATCCGGAGAAGATGTCGCCCGCGGAGCTCGAGCGCGTCGAGCAGATCGTCAACCAGCAGATCGAGCGCGATCTCCCGGTGAGCTTCACCACCATGCGCCTCGATGAAGCGCGCGACGCCGGGGCCATGGCACTGTTCGGCAATAAGTACGATGAAGTGGTCAAGGTCTATTCGATCGGGGATTTCTCCAAAGAGGTCTGTGGCGGGCCGCACGTGGAGCATACCGGCCAGCTTGGACGCTTTCGGATTCTGAAGGAGCAGTCGTCATCGCAGGGTGTGCGCCGGATAAAAGCCGTCCTGGAGTCGTAGCGCTTAGAGCTGCTGTTTGAGGCGGTCGTAGAACGCGCCGATGGTGCGCCCCTTGATCCCCAGCGCTTCCACCTGCTGCAGCACGCGCTGCGCTTCGCGACGCTGGCCGAGTTTCAGGTGGCATTCCGCCAATTCCAGGTAGAGCCGGGGGTTTGAAGCGTCGTTGCGCAGCAGACCGTTGAGCGATTCAATCGCCTCAGGCATATCTCCGCGCGCCTTGTTGACCAGTGCCAGGCCCAGTACGGCGTACTCATCGAACTCGATGTTCAGCGCTTTGGTGTAGTAGCGCTCGGCAAGATCCACCTGTCCCATGCAGCGGTAGGCATCTCCGGCACGGGTAAGAATCACCTTGTTTGCCGGGTCTCGCTCCAGGATTTGGTTCCAGTAGTCCAGCGACTGCCGGGGCTCCCCCAGCCCACGGTAGCAGTCGGCCAGGCCGAACAGCGCGTAGAAGTTGCCGGGCTGGCGCTTCAGGGCAATCTTGAAGAACGGAACACCGTCGGCAAAGGTCTTCATCTTGCGGTGACAGTTTCCCATCGACGTCAGCACGCGGATATCTACCGATTCGCCGTGCAACTCGTACATCCGACCCCAGTACTGCAGCGCTCCGGCGTACTCCTTGAAATCGTAGTGCAGATGCCCCAGACCGATAAGTGCGTACGCGTTATCCTGCTGCATTTCGAGTACCCGCAGGTAGAGCTGCTTTGAATTGTGGAAGTCGCGCACCTTGCGATAGGCGTCGGCCACGCGGGTAAGCACGGTAACGTTCTGATCGTCGTGCTTGAGGTAGCGCTCCCACACCTTTATCGCGCGGTGGAAGTACTTCAGGCTCTTGAAGCAGTCGGCCAGGCCAAACAGGGCGTAGTTGTTGTCCGGGTGGTGTTCAAGGCATTTCTCATAATAGGCAACCGCAGCGTGGAAATCGCGTCTCTTGCGCGCCGAGTCCCCCAGGCCCACCAACGCGTAGTTGTTGGTCTCTTCTTGCTCCAGGATTTGGCGGAAGCACTCATCGGCTTCATCGAGGAGCTTTTCTTTGAGCAGCTGATAGCCGCGTTGCGAGAGTTCGGCGATATCCACACCGGCCGCCGCGCGCGCATCCTCTGAGTGTTCGTCATGCTGCCTGTTGTGCAACGCCATTATACCATTCCAGATCCAATCAAGAAGAATGCGCTGTCAGTCCGCGCTATCCGGCTCGTGTAACCAGGCTTGTACGATCTGCGCCATTTTCTCGATCAGCGGCTCTGTTTTGCTGCGATCGGGCGCCAGCCAGTACATTCTGAATGCCTCCAACGGCTGATTGCGCTTCATATGCAGATCTCCTACACGGATTATTCCGTCACTATAACCGACCGTCAGGAAGATCCGCTTGGCATCCTCCACCTTACCGGCATTGAACAGCTGGTTGCCCTTGCGGATCAGCACTGACCGCTGCTCCGCAGAGATCTGCGGCCGCCTGTCGGCGGTAACCTTGACAAAGCCGGGAGACGGCGGGTGTTTGCTGTTCACGTTTGCCATGAAGCTGCCGTCCTGAAGAACCAATATAGACCAAAACCGACGTCAATTCCAGCTCAACTCGCTGCGTTTCGCCGCTAGGCAGGACTATATTGTGCCCTTGGTCGACATGGCTGAACTGTCACCGGATTTCGGCTGATACGCCTGCGAAATAGCTCGACCGAGCGCCTTGAACAGCGCCTCGGTCATGTGGTGACTGTTGAGACCGTAGCGCGCAATAAGGTGCAGATTGATACGCGCGCGTACCGCCAGAGCCCAGAAGAACTCGCGAAAAAGCGCTACCGGAAACTGACCGCAGTAGTCCTGGGGATAGTCGGCGTTGTAGACCAGGTACGGACGGTTGCAGACGTCGATCACCGCTTCGCCCAGCGCGTCGTCCATCGGGATGATTGCGTGACCAAACCGCTGTACGCTGCCGAGCTGCTGAAATACCTGGTAGAGCGCATCGCCGAGCACCAGCCCAACATCCTCCACGGTGTGGTGATATTCTACGTCCAGGTCGCCTTCGGCGCGCAGATAGAGGCCGATCGAACCATGAAACGCCATGCCGGTGAGCATATGATCAAAGAAGGCAATGCCGCTGTTGATGTCGATGGTTGTTGCGTCCGAGAGATCCAGGCGTGCGCTGATCCGGGTTTCCCGCGTATCGCGCGTGATTTCAGCCTGCTGTGGGTTCATCTGCGTCTCCTTGTGGATCCTGATTCTGCAGTCGGCGCACCAGCGCATTGACCTGGGCGTAGTGAAATTTGTAGTACGCGGGGTTAGAAATGAGGTGCACCTGGATCTGCGTCAGCTCTTCGTTGACTACCAGATCATTGGCTGTGAGCGTTGAGCCGGTTTCCACCAGGTCAACGATATACGGTGCCAGTCCCAGCAGCGGCGCCAGCTCCACCGAGCCGCCAAGCTTGATCACCTCCACCGGAATGCCGCGCTGATGGAAGAAATCGTGGGCAAAGCGGGTAAATTTGGTGGCTACCTTGAGACGGCCGTGGTCCTGTTGCGGATCGTGATCGCGGCGGCCGGCCAGGCACATCCGGGTGCTGCCGAACGGCAAGGTCATCAGCCGGAAGTAGTCAAAACCAGACTCGTAGAGGACGTCGTCACCGCAGACGCCAAGGCCGGCAATGCCGTGATTGACGTACACCGGTACATCGCTGTTCTTGACCAGCATCAATCGTACGCTGCCCTCACGGTCCTCTGCAACCAGTTTGCGGCTCTCGAATTCGAATGCCAGTCCACAGCGTGCGAACAATTCGTGAATCCGATCGTGCAAGCGCCCTTTCGGCAGCGCGATCGTCAGCGGATGACGTTGTGCGCCACTCATAGGGTGGCGCTCCCGCCGGCGCGCCGGCGCGCTTCGGCGTCACGAAAGCGCTGTACAAAGGTGCGGCCGGTTGCCGCCTCGCTGATCTGCGGAGTGAAGCGCGCATCCACGGCAGCGTCGTCCTGCAGTTTGCGCAGCATTATCGAGAAGCCAACCGCCGGAGTATCGAGTCCGAACCTGCCGTAGAGACGGTCGTAGCGGCCACCGGCGGCAACCGATGCATCGAGCCCGTCAACGTAGGCCTGAAACACTATACCGGTGTGGTACGACTGGCTGCCGATCTCCGAGAGATCAATGCGATAGGATCCGCTGTCATCGGCTTCATTGAGGGTGTTGTAGAGCTGCTGCAGGCGCTCGATCTGCCGCAGCTCGGCCGCCTGTAGTTCCGAGCGCAGCGAGTTGGCCAGCACTGACAGCCCGGTTGCATCACCAATGTAGCTGAAAAGCTGTTGCAGGGCGCGGCTGCGTGCGGTTGAAATGCCGAGCTGCGTGCACTCTGCACTCAACTCCTGCATGTCCCGCAGCACTATCGCGCGGCGCAGCCGCGCACCGACCGCAGCATCCGCCTGGTCAAAGCCGGCATTGAACAGAGCACGCGACCCGATGTGAATGTAGTACAGCGGCGCTCCGATCTGCTGCAGCGTGCGCCGCAGCAGCAGGATCACCTCCAGGTCGGCATCCAGCGTATCCGGCCCGATCAGCTCCACACCGGTCTGAAAAAACTCGTTCTTGGAAATATCTTCACGATTCTGGTGGCGCAGGATAGTGTCCGCGTAGCAGACGCGCATCGGCAGGTCATCGCGGCGCAGAATCATACCCATCTGCTTTGCCAGAAACAGGGTCACGTCTGAACGCAGCATGAGCAGGTCACCGTCGCGATCGATCAAACGGTAGATCTTGCGTGCCTCATCTTCGGACAACAGCGCTGCGTACGCGTCATAGTAGTCGAATACCGGGGTCTGCACCGGCAGATAGCCCCACAGGTAGAGCAACTGCTCTACTTCAGCGGTCAGCTTTTTGTGGCGGTACGCCTCATCGAGGTAGAACCCTTCGGTACCCTGCGGAATCTGCAGGTAACCGCGCCTGTTTAACACCAAAACGCTACGCTCCTCATGCGGTTTCGCCGCAACTATAGCAGATGGATTGCGCTTCGGGAAGCGAAGCGCCTACGCTGGTGCAGCCGGCAGGAACCAGGTTACCGTTGATCCGCCGTAGACGCGCCGGTCGCTGCACTGCAGCAGATCGATGCGTTCCGGAAGCGTCTCGTGCGAGCGGTGGTGAATCAGCACCACGCTATGCGGGCCGATCGCAGCAGACCGTGCGGCCTTGCGCAGCAGGTCCAGCTTGTGGCGATAGTTGAACGGCGGATCGAGGAAGATCACGTCAAACTGCCGGGTTGCACGTTGCAGGTAACTCTCTGCCGGCATTGCGCTGATCGAAATATCGCTTTCAACCAGAGCGGTATTGCGCCGTGTGACCGCAAGCTTAGCTCGATCGCGTTCAACCAGTACTACCGGATCGGCGCCGCGCGATGCCGCCTCGATGCCAATAGCCCCCGAACCGGCAAACAGATCCAGGAACGAGCGCCCGTGCAGATCCCCCAGTGATCCGAAGACCGATTCACGCATCTTGTCCATCGCCGGCCGGATTATCCCCGGCGGACATTCGATGATGCGCCCGCGGTACTTTCCGCCTGTCACCCTCATGATTGTCTGCTCACAGCGCCAGCTCTTCCAGGCGGTCGTGGGCGTTCAAGGCGCGTTGCAACCCGGGGTGCTGCAACAGATCGGCGTCATCGCTGCAGAGCTCAGCGGCGTCCGAACGTGCCTGTTCCAGCAGGTCGCCGTCGCGGTTCAGATCGGCCGCGTGGAGACGCAGAAAGCCCGACTGGCGCAGGCCGGCGAGGTCGCCCGGTCCGCGGATCCGCAGGTCTTCCTCGGCAATCGCGAAGCCGTCGCCGGTCTGATGCAGGATGCGCAGGCGCTGCTTGGCCTCCTCGCTCAAGTCATCGGCGTAGACAAAGAAGGCCCACGATTGCAGGTCAGAACGTCCGACGCGGCCGCGCAGCTGGTGCAGCGCCGCCAGTCCAAAACGCTCGGCGTGTTCGACCACCATGCAGCTGGCGTTGGGAACATCGACTCCAACCTCTATCACGCTGGTGGCAACCAGTACCTGCAGCTGGTTGGCTTGAAACGCCGCCATGCGCTGGCGTTTCTCCGCGTCCGGAACACGCGAGTGCACCAGTCCAACCGAAAAATTGGCAAACACCTGATCGCGCAACCGTTCAAACATCGTCTCAGCGTTGCGCAGTTCGGAACGGTCGTTGGGATCAATCAGTGGATAGACGAAGTACGCCTGTCGACCGGCCTCCAGCTCACCGCGGACATGGGCGTACACCTTTTGCTCGTTGGACATACGCGCGAGATGTGTCTGGATTGGCTTACGGCCCGGCGGCAGGTTGCGGATTGTGGAGGTTTCCATATCGCCGAAGAGGGTCAACGCCAGCGTACGCGGTATCGGGGTTGCAGTCATCAGCAGCAGGTCGGGGTTGTGCCCTTTGTGCAGCACCGCGGCACGCTGTACCACTCCGAAGCGATGCTGTTCATCGACAATGACGTAGCGCAGATCGTGAAATCGTGTTGACTCACTGAACACCGCGTGCGTACCAACCACCAGGTCTGCCTCTCCGGCAGCTACGGCCTCCAGCAGCGGCGTGCGTGCCCGCAACGGCACCGAACCGGTCAGCAGCACAACGCGAACTCCCAGCGGCTGCAGCAGCCCGGCGGCGTTCTCGGCGTGCTGGCGCGCCAGCAGTTCCGTCGGGGCCATCAGCACCGCCTGGCCGCCGGCTTCAATCGGCGCCAGTGCCGACACAAACGCTACCAGCGTCTTGCCCGAACCAACCTCTCCCTGCAGCAGGCGCGCCATCGGCCGCCCGGACTGCATGTCGGCGCGGATCTCCTGCAGGACGGTCTGCTGGTCGGCGGTCAGTTGAAACGGCAGACCGGCGGTGGCGCGCTGTTGCAGTGTCTGCGGGAGCAGGCGCGCGGGGCGCGTAGTCCGACTGCCCGCCAGTACGCGGCTGCGCAGGCGCAGTTGCAGCATGAAGAGCTCTTCGTACGCCAGCGCGCGCCGTGCCGCTTCGGCCTGCGCCAGTGTGTCCGGTTGGTGGATCTGCTGCAGCGTCGCAGCGATGTTCGGCATTCCGCGTCTACCGCGCAGATCCGCAGGTAGCGCATCCTCCAGGTGCCGGGCCGAGGCGTGCAGCGCCTGCTGCAGCGCAGAGCGCAGTAGCGCCTGCGACAACCCTTCGCTTAAGGGGTAGACCGCCAGGATGCGGCCGAACAGCTGTTGCGGGCCATCGGCAGGTTCAAACTCAAAGGCTGAGGTTTGCGGCTCGCCATAACGGTAGGCGAACTGCGCCGCCAGGCGGATTCTTGCCCCGGGGCGCAGGCGCGAGGCAAGGAAGTTGCGGCCAAAACAGGCCAGCGCGCCGGTTGCGCTATTATCTCGTACGTAGACCTTAAGGGTCTTCTGTGGGCCGGCTCCGATATAGTCGTGAGCAATTACCTCGGCAACGGTATTACACGCAATTCCGGCTAATGACTCGGCAATGGTTACCGGGGTAACCCGGTCTTCGTAGGCTCGCGGCAGATGCAGCAGCAGGTCGCGCTGGGTGCCAATGCCCAGCCGATTCATGGCGCGCGCGGCGGCAGGTCCCACGCCCTTCAGCTTCTGGACCGACTGGTCGAGCTCGGCGAGAAACATCTGCGCTGCTACCGCCTAGAACGGCAGCTCGATCAGTAGTGCAACAAGGCGTGCGATCAGCAGATTACCGACCAGCAGCCCGATCAGCACAACGGCACCAAAGAGCATCAGCGCGTGCTGGTACGTTGTGTCTCCGCGCGCCAAACGCCGCACCAGCCCGTGCGCCATCGGCTGCAGGATACGATCCAGCGTGATCCACAGACGCCCGGCGCTGTTGATATTGAGCATCATTGCCACCAGACGCACCAGGGCAATGATCAGGAACAGCGTGAAGAAGAACGACGCCGCGGACCACAGGGAGGCCAGCAGGCGCGCCAGGACAAACCCCAGCGTGATTCTTCCGGCAAAGGCAATCGAATTGGCAATGTCAGCCAGGATGGAAAGCGATACCAGCGCCAGAACCGGCGAAAAATCCACGTAGCCAACCTGCATAAAGCGGAAGCGGCGGAAGAAGTTGAGATACGGATCAGTTAACCGCTGCAGATAGACGCTCGTGCGGCCGTACGATGAGGTCTGAAACCACGTCATTATGATCCGCACCAGCAGAATGAGCATGTAGATCGAGATGAGTGCGCTGACAAAGCGCATGACCGACTGTAGCATTTCAAGCCTCCTACTGTTTCCACACTTCGCGCACGTGCGGATAGCGGCGAATATCTTCCAGTACCTCGCTGCGCGATGAAACGGTCAACTGGGCCGAAGCTCTAATCACCGCCTCATCACCGTTGTGTCCAATATGCAGAAAGACCGGGCAGTGTCCGGCGTGTTCGTAGAGAAAAGCGCGCAGCTGCATCAGCGCTTCGGAGTCCTCGAGTTGCTGGTCGAGGCGAATATGGACCTCACCGCTATCGGTTTCATCGAGCTCGTGCGGCTCGCGCAGCTCCTGAACAACGATCTGGAGCTTCTGCTTACGGTACTCGAGCTTGCCGATCATTGCCACAACGCTGTTTTCCTGCAGCCGCTCTTTGCACTGCTCCCAGGCGTCACCAAAGAACACAACTTCCATCGAACCGTTGTAGTCTTCTATCATGGCAAACGCCATTGTACCACCGCTTCTGGTCTGAACTACGCGCAGCGCCTTGAGCAGCCCCAGCAGATTGTACTTTCTGTCGATGATCGCCTGGCTGGGGTCGCCCAGATTGAGCGTTACGGTACGCTGCCAGATGTTGCGGTAGTCATCCAGCGGATTGCCGGAAAAGTAGAAACCGAGGTTGTCCTTCTCGTAGTTCAACCGTTCTACGGTTTCCCATTCGGGCACCTCTTCAAGTACCGACGCCAGCGCGTGATCGTCCCGGTCAAACAGCGACACCTGACCGGTAAGTCGGCGTTGCCTGGTATCGGCGGCGATGTCGAGGCAGCGGGCGAGGTTGTGAAACAGCGTTGCGCGGCGCGGATCAAGGCTGTCAAACGCTCCCGACTGGATCAGCACCTCAACCACCTTGCGGTTGACAGTCTTGAGGTCAACGCGTTCCAGGAAATCCTCAAAAGAGCTGAACGCACCGTGCCGGCCGCGTTCGCGGATCATCTCATCGACCGCTGCCGAACCCACGTTCTTGATGCCGATCAGACCGTAGATGATCTGGTTGTCCAGCACCGAGAAGTACTTCTGGCTGAGATTGACGTCCGGCGGCTTGATAGCTATCCCCATAGAACGGGCTTCTTCCATGTACCAGGCGAAGTTCTTGGGATTGTTGATTTCGTTGGTGAGGTTGGCGGCCATGAACGGCACCGGGTAGTTGGCCTTGAGATAGGCGGTCTTATACGCCAGTACCGAATACGCGGCAGCGTGAGACTTGTTGAATCCGTAACCGGCAAACGGCTTCAGCAGCGTGAAGATGTTTTCAGCCTGTGCCTCACTGAAGCCACGTTCGACCGCCCCTGCGATGAACTGCTGCTTCATTTGCTCCATCTCGGACTCTTTCTTCTTGCCCATCGCGCGCCGCAGAATATCGGCCTGACCGAGCGAGAACCCGCCGACAATGCGGACGATCTCCATTACCTGTTCCTGGTACACAATCACGCCGTAGGTCTCTTTCAGCACCGCTTCCAGTTCGGGAAGCGGATAACGCAGCGGCATGCGGCCGTTCTTGGAGTCTACAAACTGGTCGATGTTTTCCATCGGACCCGGCCGATAGAGAGCGTTCAGCGCAATCAGGTCCTCTATTCGCTCTGGTTTAGCTTTTGCCAGGATGCTCTGCATGCCGGAACTCTCGAATTGGAACACCGCGGTGCTCTTGCCCTCGCCCAGTAGAGCAAACGTCGCCGGGTCATCCTCGGCAACGGCGTTCATATCCAGTTCGATACCCGCGTTACGCACCAGCTCGGCGGTGTGCTCGATCAGAGTCAGCGTCTTGAGGCCCAGGAAGTCCATCTTGACCAGACCGCAGTCCTCCAGCTGATCCATAGTGTACTGGGTTGAAATTGAGCCGGTCTTGGGGTCGCGGTAGAGGGGAACGTATTCGGTCAGCTCCTGTTGCCCGATGACAATTCCGGCCGCGTGAGTTGAGGCGTGACGGTGCAACCCCTCGAGCTTGAGACTGACCTCCAGTAGTTCGCTGTGGACACCGCCGCGCCGGCGCAGCGCCAGCAGCTCGGCTTCGCCCTCGATTGCCTCGCTTAGATCGACCTTCGGTCCGGCGGGAACCAGTTTGGCAATTGCATCGGCTTCAGCGTAAGGGATGTCAAGCACGCGTGCCACATCGCGGATCACCGCCTTGGCTTTGAGCGTGCCGAATGTGATGATCTGCCCAACACGGTCAGCGCCGTATTTCTGGTGCACGTATTCGATGACTTCACCACGGCGCTCGTAACAGAAGTCAATGTCAAAATCCGGCATCGATACACGGTCCGGGTTGAGGAAACGTTCGAACAGCAGTCCGTATTTCAGCGGATCGATATCGGTGATGCCCAGCGCGTAGGCAACTATGGAGCCGGCGCCCGAGCCGCGGCCCGGTCCTACCGGAATGCCGTTGTCCCGGGCAAACTTGATGAAGTCCCAGACGATCAGGAAGTAACCGGTGAAGCCCATGTCGATGATGGTCTGCAGCTCGTAATCGGTGCGCGCGGCTATTTCCTGGCTGACATCGCGGTAACGTGCCTGGATGCCGGAGCGGGCCAGATGCCTGAGGTAGTCGTCCGGGGAGGCAAACCGATGCGGAATCTGGTAGTCGGGAAACCGTGGCCCGGGCTGATCGATCTCGAGGCGGCAGCGCTCGGCTATGACGAGGCTGTTCTCGATCGCGTGCGGCAGCTGGGCAAACAACTGCTCCATTTCTTCAGCGCTCTTGAGGTAGAACTGGTCAGAAGAGAAGCGGAAGCGGTTGGTGTCATGCTTCTTCTTGTTGGTGCCGATGCACATCAGGATATCCTGAGCGTTTGCATCGGCTTGCTTCACGTAGTGAACGTCGTTGGTGGCCACCAGCGCAATACCGGTCTGCTGCGACAGTTGCAGCAACCCCTGGTTCACAATCCGTTGCTCGGGAAGGCCATGGTCCTGAAGCTCGAGGAAGAAGCCCTGGTCGCCAAACAGATCGCGGTAGCGCAGCGCTGCACTGCAGGCGTCTTCAAAGCGATTCTGCCGCAGCAGGCGCGGCACCTCACCGGACAGCGTTCCGCTGAGGGCAATCAGTCCCTGATTGTGACGGCTCAGCAGCTCATGATCGATACGCGGCTTGTAGTAGAACCCTTCGGTGTAGCCGGCGGAACTGAGTTTTATCAGGTTCTTGTACCCCTGCCGGTTGGTTGCCAGCAACACAAGGCGATCAACGCGGTTCTCCGAGTCGTGGCTGGAGCGAATTGTGCGTGACTTTGCCGCTACGTAGGCGTCCATTCCCACAATCGGGTTTATGCCGTTGTCCCTGCACTGATTGTAGAACTCCAGTGCGCCGAACATATTACCGTCATCGGTCAGCGCGAGGTGCTTCATCCCCAGCTCCCGGGCGCGGCTGACCAGCGCTGCAACCGGGGCGGCGCCCTTCAGGAGGCTGTAATCGGAATGCGTATGGAGGTGCGCAAAATCTGCCACAGGGGTTCTCTTTTCAGCGCATGATAATCAATATGGCTACCGCTGTAAAGTCAGAACGCGCCTGCCGCCGGTGCGGTTGCTAGTCGATCGAATCGGGCTGGCCCATGCGCGCCAGCAGCACGCGCGTCAAACCGGTGGCGCGGTGCAACTGCAGCGGGGTCAGCGGCATTTCGGTGCGCTCGATGCCCTGGCTCACGCCGTGCAGAAAAGCGTCGATCTCTCGCGCCGGCAACGGCAGCTTGCGCCCCACCAGTTCGGCTTCCAGTTCGCGGTTGCGATACAGGATCGGGCTGCTGCCGCAGAACGTGAGGCGAAAGTCATCCAGTACCGCCTTGGTGGTCTTGCCCAGCGCACAGAAGATAAGCGGTGAGGTGCTTTCCAGGTGGATTGTTCCCAGTTGCCGAAACACCTGCACGTTCCAGTGCTCCAGCGGCAAGCGGATGCGGGTAAGGATCTCGCCTTCGGCGAGCGCAGGTGCACCGTTGGCGTCACGAAACCGGCTGGCGGGTACCCAACGGGTATGGCCCTGGCGCCGCACTTCGTAGCGCACGTCCATGATGCTTAACAGAGGGGCTATCGAGTAGACATGGTCTACGCTGCAGATATTGCCGCCCAGCGTAGCCAGCGAGAAGAGTCCCGGTGGACCGATCGAGTGCAGCGCCGCGTAGAACGCCGGGGGCAGTATATTGGAACCGATCTGTAGTATCCGCGCTACCGTGGCTGCAGCGCCGATCTCCAGATAGCGTTCAGTGCGCGATATGCGGTGCAGTTCCTCGATCTCCTGCAGCGATATCACTTCAGTCGGCAGCGCAAACTCCGCCTTGGTCACGCCCCGCAGCAGGTCGGTGCCGCCGGCGTAGATCGAGGCCAGCGGCTTGCGCCGATAGAGCTGCAGCAGCTCGGGCAGGGTCTCGGGCAGGTAGACGTGGGTACGCTTATCGCTTGCGGCCATGCAGGCGTTTCCTTCGCACTTCGGCGGAATAGCGGATCGCATTGCTGAATCTGGCGTAACTGGTGCAGCGGCACTGTACCGCATTGACCGCGCGATTGAGGGTGTCACTGTCGGGTGTAGGGTGACTGGTGATCGCCCAGTGAGTTGTCAATACCTTGGCGGAGGCGCAAAACTTGCACGGCACCGACCCGGCGCGGTGGAAGCCAATCTCGATATCACGGAAATCGCGTGTCTCCATGAACCCCTCGATGGTGGTCACTACACAGTTGTTGACACGGAATGCCGGTATCATGCACGACAGTGACAATTCGCCGTCGAGCAGAATTGCGCAGAAACCACAGGTGCCGTAGAGGCATCCGGGGCGGGCGCCGGTCAGCGCCAGATCCTTGCGCAGAACCTCAATCAGGCGCGTATTGGGTTGGACGTTGAGCGTTGTCTTGTCACCGTTGAGTAAGAACGAGACTCTCATTGGTCCTCCTCCAGGTAGGTGCGCAGAGTCTCGGCGGTGCAGGGGATAGTGTCGATATACCGTCCGGTGGCCTGCGTTACCGCCAGGGCGAAGGCAGCCGGAATAACGGCCATCGGAAGATCGCCCAGGCCCTTGGCGGGAGCCTTCTCGCTATCGCCCAGAAAATCAATATGCACCGGAGCAACGGTTGCCAGTCGCGAATGCTGGTAGTGGTGGTAATCGCTGCGGCCCAGTCCGCCGTTGGCAAAGAGGATCTCCTCGGTGCCGGCCCAGGCAAGCGCGGCGTACACCCCGCGCTCCAGTACCCGCGTTGCCTCGTCACGATGCAGAATGCGGCCGGCGTCTACGGACAGCCAGACACCGCGAACCGACGGCTGGTAGGTCATCGGATTCACCTCAACCTCAACCACCGCCGCAGCGTACGACAGGACCGCGTGCGGTTGTCCGCTGAGCTCGCGGGCGTTCCAGTCAACAGAGCGCGGCGGGCGAAACGACCGCCTGACTTCCAGCGGCAGCGGCGCGCGGAATCTCTGCCGCTTGATGGCATTGCAGGCGCTCTCTATAGTGCGCTGAATAACAACAATGTTACGCGATAGCACCGTCGGACCGCAGTCGGTGGAAACCGCGGTATCGGCGGCTGCGAAGCGAATATGCGCGTCAGCGACATTGAGCACCGAGGACAGATTGTCTTTCCAGATACCGCGGATCGTTTCGCTTTCCGAGACCGCGCCGCAGAGCAACTCAGCGCTGCCGTCTTTCTCAATACGCACCCGGATCGAAGAGCCCACCAGCTCCTCAGAGCGTCCGCTGAAACCCGACGCCTGGTGGGCAAAGGCTATACCGATACCCCGCGGTGGATCGAGCATGTCGCTGAACGTCTCGCGGCGCTTCTTCTGCAGTTCGAAAGCGGCGTATTTGCGCTGGTAGTCGCTGGCACCCGCGGCGTGACCGAGCAGATCGTGGTGATCGCAATCGGATGCCAGCGGCGCCCCGATCAGCGGGGCCTGCCCGCGGCGTAAGAGGTTGATCTTCTTCCATTCGAACGGTGAGGTCTGGCTGAGCTCGCTCAAGCGCGAAACGTGAGTCTCAACCGCAAACGCACCGTGCGAAGTGCCGAGCCCTCCACAGGCGTTCAGCGGTGGCAGGTTGGTACGCAGCGCACGGATGCAGAGTCGCGAGGCTTCACAACGGTAGTGAGATACCAGTGAGGTTGCCACTCTGGTGACGATCTCATCGACAAACAGCGGGTAGGCTCCGAGGTTAACCGTGGCGAGTATGTCGGCCGCGCTGAGATTGCCGTTTTCGTCCAGGCCGGTGGTGCATTCAACCAGAACGCTGAGCCCCTTGGGACTGAAGCGGAAATCCTCTTCACGGGTGTAGACCAGCTTCACCGGCTTGCCGGTGTGTAGAGAAGCCAGTGCGGCCTGTGCGGCCACCACCGACGGATACCACAGCTTCCCATCGAGTGACACGCCGATTTCGGTTGATCGAACCCGGCACGCCTCCGGCGGCAGATCGAGAGCCGCAGCTACGGTGCTGCGCACGTGATGTGGCCACTGGCTGGGTGAGAAAACCGTAACTGAATCAGCGGCGCCGGAAACCGCGTATGCCCCAACCGCTTCGCTGTAGAGATGATCCTGAACGCCGGTACGATAGCTCGCCTGGACCAACTGGCTTGAGCCGCGCAGCGCTTTTTCGATGTTGCCCCGCCTGGTGCTGCGTTCCAGTACGATGGTTGCGTGCTCGAGATCGTCCAGTTCAACAGCGGCCTGCTGGATTTCGTAGCTTATCTGGATCATACGCGAGATCTCGAGCAGGCGCGCCGGCGATGGTCCAACCAGAAGCCCGATCGGCTCGCCAACGTAGAACGTTTCGCGCTCAGCAAGAATCGGCGCAACGTCGCCCATCACATCGACGTAGTTGACTCCCGGTATGTCTGCGGCGCGCAGATAGGTGACATCACGCGGGAGGTCGGGCAGGTGGGTTTCAATGATGCGTGCGTGGGGATGCTCGCTGCGAATTGTGAGGCCGTAGAGCATATTGGGTGCAAACATGTCGGTGAGAAACAGCGATTTGCCCTTGAGCGTGTTACGCAGCGATAGCGCTGACGCCATGGTTACCTCGATTCCGCCACGCGGTGCTGATCGCAGACGGCCCGAACCGAGCCGCAGACGCGCTCGATCTGTTGGCTGCTGAGTTCGGCGTAGAGCGGCAGACTGACCGCGCTGCGATACGCCTCCAATGATAGCGGAAAATCCTCGGGCTGCAAGCCGTAGCGTTCACGATAGTAGCTCATCAGATGCAGCGGCCGGTAGTGCACCGAGGCGCCGATACCGTATCTGCCCAACTGCGCAATGAATTCGGTGCGCTCAATAGCCAGCAGGCCCTGCCTGAGGCGGATGATGAACAGATGATGGCTGTGACTCGGCGCCTGTGGCGGCAGGACAATCTCGCGCAGGTCCTGAAGTGCGGACCGATACTGCGCGGCAATCTGCGCCCGCTGCTGCAGCAACTGCGGCGCACGCGCCAACTGCACTCTGCCGATTGCCGCCTGCAGGTCGGGCAGGTTGTACTTGAAGCCCGCGGCAACAACGTCATACTGCCACGACGGCGTAGTGCTGCGGTAGCGGTTCCAGACGTCGCGGTCTATGCCGTGCAGACGCATGATGCGCACGCGGTCTGCCAGAGCCCGGTCATTGGTAACCAGCATGCCGCCTTCACCGGTGGTGATCGGTTTGGTGGCGTAGAACGAGTAGACCCCGATTGTGCCCTCGGTACCGACGTGTACCCCGGAGGTCAGATGCGGCACACAGTGCGCCGCGTCTTCAACAACCACTGCGCCGTGTTCATGTGCCAGCGCCAGAATGGCATCCATGTCGCAGCGATGGCCGCCGATGTGTACCGCGATGATTGCACGTACCGGATGTTTGCTCGCAGCGCTCTGTTCGAGTACCGCGCGCAGTGCCTGGGGCGAGATCGTCAGGGTTGACGGGTCGATATCGACAAACAGCGGATCGGCCCCCAGGTAGCGGACCACCTCTGCGGTGGCGGTGAACGTATAGGGACTCATGGCAACGCGGTCGCCGGCGTCGATTCCGAGCGCTTCAAGCGCCAGGTGCAGGCCGGCAGTTGCCGAGCTGACCGCAAGCGCGTATTCGGTGGCCGCTGCGGCGGCGAATTCGCGCTCGAAGGCCGCGCATTCGCCGCCGGTGGTCAACCAGCCGCTGCGCATCACGCGCAGCACGGCCTGTTCCTCGGCGTCGCCCAGGCAGGGGCGCGCAAAGGGGATGAAGTCAGAACTCCGGTTCGTCATCGGGAGCACCTATACCGGGGATGTGGTCCGCAAGGATCTGGCGCAGCTTTCTGCGGTTGCGGTACCACGAACGGTGAGCCGGATCGAGAAAACAGACCTTCTCCAGCTCGGCCAGCGTAGACTCGAGCGCCGCCGCGTCCGGCTGAGTGCCGCAGATGCGGTGAATGCGCGGAAAATCGGTTGGGCTGGTCAGCTCAGCAGCAGAGGTCAGCGACTCTGCGAGCTTCTCTCCCGGCCGCAGGCCGACGTACTGCAGTTTGATGTCGCGGCCCGGCTCGTAACCGTAGAACCGGATCATCTGTTCGGCCAGTTCACGGATTGAGACCGGATCTCCCATATCCAGTGCGTAGAGGTGTCCGCCGGTTCCACCTCCACCGGCCTTGAGTACCAGCGATGCGGCCTCCGGGATAGTCATGAAGAAGCGCGTGGCGTTGGGACTGGTGACGGTCACCGGACCGCCCTTGGCAATCTGCTTGCGAAAAATCGGAATGATGCTGCCGCGCGACCCGAGCACGTTGCCGAAGCGAACCGCGATGCACGCCAGCTGATTTCCGTCTCCCAGGCGCACGATCTGCTCGGCGAGCATCTTGCTCGCGGCGTAAATCCCCACCGGGTCAACTACCTTATCGGTTGAGATGAATACCAGCCGTTCGGTTCCGGCCGCGCGCGCTGCTTCCACCAGGTTGCGTGTGCCGAACACGTTGTTGGTAACCGCGCCCACCGGGTTGGCTTCCAGCATCGGCACGTGCTTGTACGCCGCGGTGTGAAACACCACATCGGCGCGCAAACGCGCCAGAATGAAGCGCATGTAATCACGATCCTGCAACTCTCCGATTACCGGCACAATGGTGGCGCGTTCGCCAACGCCTTCTTCCTGCAGGATGCGCAGTTCACGATCGATTTCGAAGATCGAGTTTTCTCCGTGTCCAAAGAGGTAGAGCCGCTGGGCGCCGCCGGAGAGCAGCTGCCGGCACATTTCGCTGCCGATGCTGCCGCCGGCGCCGGTAACCAGCACACGGCGTCCGCGCAGGTAGGTCAGGCTCTCCTTCAGGCCGATCTGAATTGGATTGCGTCCCAGCAGGTCCTGCGGGTCCATCTCGCGGGTCTGAATCAGGTGAGCGTTGCCGTCGATAATCTGCGAAATACCGGGCAGGATTCGAATCCTGGTGAATTCGGCCTGCTCCAGCCGCTCGTGCAGCCGGCGCAGTTTGTCGCGCGAAGCGCCCGGGATGGCGATCAGTGCCTCATCGGTCGGGCGTTTCTTGATAAGCCCAACCACATCGGCTATCGGACCGAGCACCGGAATACCATCGATACGGGTCCCGATCTTGCCCGGATCGTCGTCGAGGAACGCCGCAACCTCACCAAAGATGCCCTTGCTGCGAATCTCTTTGGCGATTGAGACCCCGGCAAAACCGGCGCCGATGACATAGATACGTCTGTCTCGCTGTGCGGTCATGATGTGCTACGCGCTCTTGAGGCCGAGTTCGAGATGTCGGCAACCGGCTGCATCGACTGAAATCCAAAGTCCACCAGGAAGGACTCGTTGTAGAGATCCAGCTTCACTTTGGCACGCCCCTTGCGTCGGTCAACTTTGACAATCCGTCCTTCCAGCCCCTTGAGCGGTCCTTCGAGAACATGAATGCGAGCATCCTCGCTGAAACTGACCGTCGACTTCTCGACCACCTCTCCAAACGAGAGAAAATGCAGCAGCAGCTTGCGATCTGCGGCAACCAGCGGCCGCACGTCGTGGTTGTCGGGCAGAAAGCGCAAGAAACCGTCGGCCCGGCGAATGGCCCAGTAGAGCTCGGCATCAATCTGCCGGCTCTCGGCAAAGACGTATCCGGGGAAAATCGGCGCCATGACCTGTTGCGTGCGGCCCCTGCGGCGAATCGACAGCCGCCGCCGCGGCCACAGGATGCGTACGGTATCCTGGTTGATCGAGGGGCGTACACGACGCAGGAACTGTTCTTCTTCGCCGGTGCGCACCTGAATGACATAGTAGTTCATGGGCATCGAGTAGCGCAAACGGTATCATGGACGCTGGAAAGCTGCAATACGCGCGGCAATCTGCCGAGACTTATCGTAGATGGCAAAGGCCAATGGGGCAAAACGATGCATATAAGAAGACTACTGATGATAGCCTGCGCGCTGCTGGCGTGGACAACGGTGGCGCTGAGCGCCAATACGGTGATGGTGTACGTATCGTCACAGACCGGTCAGGATGATTATCTACTGTCCGCGGTTGAAGCCGGGGTGATGGACGTGTTCTTTGATTCCGGACATATCGTCTTCAACGCCGGTACCTACGAACGAATCAGCGATTCGGACATCCAGCGACGCTACTGGATACGCAACACCGCGCGCCAGGGCGGGGCCACGCTGGCGATGGAGGTCGATGTCGATCTGCAGCCCTACGACAACCGCGGAGCTGACTCCGGCGGGCGCCTGTTTGCAGACGCAGCTGGATTTCGCCTGATCCGGATCGAGCCGGCCGAGGTGCTCGAGAGTGGCACAATCACGGCACAACGGCCTCCATCGCGAGCCGACCGTGACAAGGCGGCCTTTGAGCTCGGTATCAGGATTGCGCGCGCGGTGCTGGAACCGTAGACCAGGGCGCGTATTCTTCGTAACTTTAGCATAGGTTCCTGCCGAGAATCACAGTGGGGGTTTCTATGATCAAACGGGCAGTCTTGTACGCTGCGCTGGCGTTGTCCGTGCTGGTGTTGGCGAGCGCCGACAGCAGCTGGGAGGGAAGCGCGGTTATCGGGCGCCACGGCGCATTTCCGGCCGAAGGCTTCTACGGAGCCTCGAACTCATTTGCACGCAACACCGTGGTACAGGTTACCAATCTGGAAACAGGTCGCAGTGTGGAGGTCATTATTGTCACCCGGGTCAGCGAACCGGGGGTCTTTCTCGCCCTTTCTGATGAGGCCGGCGAAAGACTCGGCATGGATCGCAGCGCTCCATCGCGCGTGAGCGTTACGCCGGTTGAGACGCGCATGGTGACTCCGCCGACGGTTATTGGTGATCGACCCTTGAGTCCCGATCCGGAAATCAATCCGCTGGCGCAAATGGAAGATCCCGACGGCCCCTATCTGCTGCCGCTGGCGGCAGCAGATCCCCCAGAACCCGATGTAGAACCGCTGCCGGCGGCTGCGCCGCCGGCACGCGGGATTGCCGGCGGGGTAGTGCGCAGCGCCGGGGTGGTTCCTGCAGCGCGCGCGGCTGCGGGCGATGAGGTCGGCCGGGTTGACGCGCCGCAGCGGTTGCCGCAGGAAGCGCCGCTGGCAATCGATCCGCAGCTTGAAGAACAGCCGTTCTTTGCGCCTCCGGCTGAGGTGGTGGAAACCAACCGTATGGAAGAGGCCGTGGCTACGGTTCGTGGCAGGGTTCCGCCCAAAGAGCTGCATCCGCCTCCTCGTGACGATGAAGTCTTCACGTTTCTGGATGTACCGCGCGAGCTTGCGGTTTCGCGTCCGATCGAGCACACACTGGCTGAAGCGCCGCTGCCGGATGAGAGGGCGCCGCACCTGGCAGACCGCCCGGCCGCCGAAGCGCTGGGCAAGATCGAGCAGCCGCGGCCGCCGCTGATGGCTGAACTGCCGCCGGCCGAACTACCGGCCGAAGCGCCGGATGATGATCCCCCGCCGAGGATTGCCGTCGAGCCCGACCCGCCGCCGGTAGCCGATGACAACGGCGTTATCCTGCGCCTGGAACCGGCCGAGCCTCGGCCACCGGTGGCAGCGGCCCCTGAAACAGAGCCGGAACCGGTTGAGGAACCTGCGCCGCGGGTTACCGTGGACGAGTGGGCGCTGGAGAGCCTGCCGCTGCAGGCCGAGCTCGAAGAGTCTTCCTACTACCTGCAGGTGGGGGCGTTTGCCAGTCCGCGCAGTGCGCGCAACGTAATAGACCGCATGCAGCCGGAGTATCCGTTTGCGGTCACCGCGGCCGACCACAATGATCGTACGCTCTACCGCGTGTTTATCGGGCCGTTGTCGCAGGATGAGACCGGTATCGTGCTGTATCAGCTGCGCGCCAGCGGTTATCGGGACGCGTTTGTTCGTCGCGGCGGCGCCTGAGGAGCGCGCCACGAGGCCGTTAGCGGAAGAGCCGCTCGATATCGCGCTTGTACAGGTCGTAGACCACGTTGCGCTTGATCTTCATAGTATTGGTGAGCTCGCGCCCGGCTTCGAACGGTTTTGACAGCAGCCCAAAACGATAGATGTGCTCCCACGGCCTGAAGCCGTTCCTGGTGTTGATCAGGGTGTCTATCTCACGCCTTATCTGAGCGATGAACTCGGGGTGTTGCATGAGGTCTGCAGGCTCAACATGCTCTATACCGTAGAGCCCCGCAAAGACCTCCATCATTTCTGGGTTAGGAGACAGCAGCGCGCCGAGGAATTTCTGATCCTGTCCAACCACCATTGCCTGGTCGATGTATTCGGACTCGGTCAGCTTCTCCTCGATAGGATTTGGCTCCACGTTCTCGCCGCCAAGCAGTACAATTGTGTCCTTGACGCGGCCGAGAATACGTAACTCTCCGCCGTGAGTCTGCACGGCCAGATCACCGGTATTGAACCAGCCGTTGTTCAGCACCCTGGCGGTCTCTTCGGGACGTTTGTAGTAACCGCGCATGATCTGTTGGCTCTTGACCCACAAGACGCCTTTGCGTCCGCGCGGAAGAACGCGCCCATCCTCACCCAGAATGCGGCACTGGACGTCGGGCAACAGCGGACCCACTGTGCCGGGAACCGGCGCGCGTTGCAACCGCACCGCCAGGATCGGGCCGGTCTCGGTCAGTCCGTAGCCTTCAAGTAATTTGACCCCGGCCGCCTGGAAGAACCTGTCAACCTGTGGCGGAAGCGCACCGCCGCCGGAGACCCCGGCCACAAACCTTCCCCCCAGCTTGCGCCGCAGCTTTTTGAACACCAGCTGGTCACCGAGCAGTTTCAACGGCAAAAGCAGCAGCAGCGGCAGCAGCGCCAGCGCGATATCGACAACCCGCGAACGCTTGCGAAACTGCGGCATGCGCCCCAGCAGCATATTGGCCAGCACGGCGTAGAGCTGGCCAACGCCAACGAAGATGTGAAACAGAGCCTGCTTGAAGGTTGACTGTTTTGTGGCGTTACGGAATACCGCGGCGCGCACTCCTTCCCAGATTCGCGGTACCGACGTCATCCAGGTAGGCCGAATAGCCGCCATGTCTTCGAGCATCAGCGTTCCTATCGGCTTGGAGTAGGCAATTGCAGCCGCGTAATCGAGCACGATGTACTCAACCGCTCGTTCAAATGAGTGCCAGATCGGCAGTACGCTGAGAAGGATATCGTGCGTATTGAGAAACAGGATAGCGGGGATACGGTCCATCTGAAAGATGTAGGAGCGATGCGTCAACATGGCTCCCTTGGGATCACCGGTGGTCCCCGAGGTATAAATGATGGTGGCAACATCATCTCCGTCACCGGCCTCGAGCTCCTCGATGAACCGTTCGGGCTGCTCGAGGGCGAGGTCGGCGCCGCGGTCCTGCAACAGTGTCAGTGCGACAACTTCCACTCCGGCCTTGCGCGCGCGCTTGCGGACGCCCTTGTCGTCATCGATCAGCACAATGCGGCGCAGCCGCGGAATATTCTTGATCCGCAGCAGAATCTTGTCTGCCTGAACCTGATTCTCGGCAACGGCTACCGCGCAGTCGGCGTGATTGAGGATATAGGCTATTTCGTCCACGGTGGCATCGTTGCCGCGTGGCACATCGATTGCACCGATCGCCAGCAGTGCAAGATCGAGCATCAGCCACTCGGGGCGATTGTCGCACACGATGCCCACGTGCTCGCCGCGGCTGACGCCGATCGAGAGCAGGGCCGAACCCAGCTCGCTGACCGACTGCCACAGCTCGCCGTAAGTCTGCGGCCGGTAGACACCGGCGCTGTTCTTGCTGTAGGTAGCTACCGACATCGCGTGCCGCATGGCGCGCGAGCGTACCCTCTGAGGAACGGTCTCCATCTGACTCAGGCCTGGCCCACCAGGCAGAGCCATTCGGCTTCGGCGGCCAGCTCATCGCCGACGTAGGCTTTGCCGGCTTGCTTGATCATCTTGCCGCTGATGCGAAGGTTTTCGACTTCTATGCGCACCGTTTCATCGGGACGCACCTGGCGGCGAAACTTGGCTTTCTCAACGGCCGCCAGGAAGAAGAGCGCATCGTCACCGATTTTCTCGAGCGCGCGGATTCCAGCCCCACCGCACTGCGCCATGGTCTCGACCAGAACTACCCCCGGTACAACCGGATAGCCGGGAAAGTGACCCTCAAAAAAATACTCGGAAGCGCCAAAGGTCTTGTAGCCGATGATCTGCTCTTCGGACACGCTCTCCAGGTGATCGACATACAGGAACGGTTTGCGGTGCGGAATCAACTCTTCGATGTCTCTCATTACGCTATCCCTCTTGCTACTTGATTTGCCCTCGCATGCGCACCATCGTATACCGAGGCTTTCCTTCGGTCAACGACCGAGGCTGACTGCTGCAGCAACCGGCGGTATTACACACCCTGGTAGGTGAGCCAGGAAGCCACCAGTGTCGGCAGGTTGACGAGCTCCAGCGCCCCGAGCACGGCCAGCGCCAGCAATACAGCGCTGGTGCACAGAGCCAGCAGGTGTGGCCGTCGCGGCGCGTCAGCCGCGCTGCGGCGCAGCTTTCGAACAAGCCACGGCAGCAGCGGCAGCAGCGCCAGCAGTGCAGCAGACAGCGAGACGACAATTCGCGCACTGTGCGGATCGGTGGCCTGCCAGCGGCGCAGGTTCATGCCGCTGGATATCAGCGCGGCGTTGAGCTGCTGGAAACGACCGGCGGCAATAAGAACGCCAATCAACACCAGGAAGACGCCGCTGGCGGTCTTGATGGCGGGCAGATAGCGTCTGATGCGCTGCAATCCGCCGGCCACCTGCGGAAAGAAGAAGCCGGCCAGCAGGAATGGGAGCCCCAGTCCCAGCGAATAGGCGCTGAGTAGCAGCGCCCCGCGGCCTATGTGCATCGATTGCCCGGCCAGAAAAAGAATTCCGGCCAGGATCGGGCCGATGCACGGCGTCCACCCGGCGCCGAATGCCATACCCACCAGCAGTGAGCCGGCAAAGCCTCTGGGCCGGGCGTCAACGTGCATCCGCCGCTCGACCTGCAGGAACTGCCAGAAATCGAAAATCACGTTGAGCCCCAGCAGAATGACTATACCGCCGGCCAGCAGGTTAATCAGCGGCCCGAGGCCGGCAAACAGCAGCCCGGAGCCACTGAACAGGATGCCGAGCACCACAAATACCAGCCCAAAGCCCAGCACAAACAGGGCTGTCTTGATCATTATCGGGCCGCGGGCAACGCTTCCGGACCGCAGATCGTCAAGCGAGACACCACCCACATACGAGATGTACGAGGGGATCAGCGGCAGCACACACGGGCTGGCAAACGACAGCAGTCCGGCTACCAGTGCCAGCAGCAGCGAAGGTGCCTCGGTCATCATGGGCTATATCTCCTGCAGCACATCACGCAGCGCCTGAACCACCTGTGGGTCGTCCCAGATTGCAAATCCAAGCTTGGTTCCCAGTACGTAGCCCTGGCGGTCGAGCAGCACGGTGGTCGGCAGACCGCGTACGCCGTACGCCTGTCCGGTCTGGCCGCGGCGATCCAGCAGAATTTCAAACGTCAGCCCGAGCTCATCAACAAACGGGCGAATATCATCGCGGCCCTCCTGAACGTTGACCGCTACCATAGTCAGACCTTCGCCCAGCAGCTGGTCGGACAGGCGTTGCATCGACGGCATCTCTTCGATGCACGGCGGGCACCAGGTGGCCCAGAAGTTGAGAAACAGCAGCCGGCCGCGGTAATCAGACAGACTGCGCGATTCCTCGGCAAGGTTTTCCAGATCGAAGTCGATGCGTCGCTGCGGTCCGCTATAGGGCTGGATACCCACGCTGCGCAGCAGTTCGGCTACGGCCTCGGCGTCGTGTTGCCGGGCCTCTGCCTGCGTTTCAGCGGCGCCTGCATCCCGGCTGCCGCTGGCGAATGCCACCCAGACGGTTACCACGGCAATCACGCTAAATATCCCTGCGGCAATCAGTGTTCGTTTCATCTAACAACCTCTATATATTATATAACACATAGAGCGGCCGAATTCAACGAATTCACAGTGTCAGGTCGTAGAGCAGAGTCCCAACCGTCAGAACAAAGACGTTGTAGAGCGCGTGCGCCAGGGCAACCAGGTGCAGGTTACGACTGCGGATAAACAGCACTCCCAACACTCCGCCTACAAAGGTGGTGACCAGGACGCCGGCTGCGCCCTGATAGATGTGACCGAGACCAAACAGCACGGTGCTGGCGCCCAGCGCGGCAGACTGCGGCAGCCCCGCATCCTGCAGACGCCCGATCAGGTAGCCGCGAAAGAACAGCTCCTCGCGGTAGCCCACCGCTATCGAAGTGAGCACCACCAGCGGAAGGTACTCCCAGCGGCGGAACTGCCAGCGGAAGCCGTCACTCAGCGCCTGTTCGCTACCGGGCAGAAACGACAACGGGATGGCGATCAGCGCCAGTAGCAGCAGCAACAGCACTGTTGCAGCCAGTGCCCACAGTGGATCGTGCGGCCTGATCGGGGCGATGCCGTAGCGCGCAGGTTCAAGCTGCGGCTGCAGGCGCACCAGGTAGACGATCAAGCCGATCTGCGGCAGCGCAATCAGCAGAACCAGCAGATGGTGCTCGAGTTGCTCAAACGCCAGCGGATCGGCGCCCGGCCCGCCAAACAGCATGCCGGGCAGAAAAAACGCTGTGAAGAGCAGAAGAATCTCTTTACATATCTTGGATTGGTTCCGTATACTGTGACTCATTAGTGCAGCGCACCACTCGCCGGGAATTTTCGTAAGCATATCACCTTCTGCCGCCGAGAATAAAGGGGGGAATTGAAGGGTAGGGAGGGCTACACCAGCTACCATGTGGATTCTGCTGCTGATTCTTGCACTATTGGCTATCGCATTTGTCATATTTATTCAGCACGCCGGCGGATTCGGGTTTCCGTGGGTGCAGTTCTACGTGCGCGGCAAGGAGTCGGGGTTCAAGTTCCGCGAGCTGAACCTGCTGCGTCGGGTTGCGGTGGAGAACAGACTGAAGAATCCAACCTCGCTGTTCTGGTCCGAGCGCACCCTGGACCGCTGCATCCGCGGCACCATCATCCGCTTTCGCTCTGAAGACAAAGAGGAAGACGAGAAGGCAATCGAGTTTCTCAGCAAGCTGTTTGATTTCCGCAAGCGGGTTGAGTTCAATCTGCCCAAGTATCGGCTGGGAATTCAATCCAGCCGCAGCATATCGGCGCAGCAGCCGCTCAAGATCACTTTTCCCGGTGGCAGCATCTATTATTCCAAAGTTGTAGAGAACATGCGTAAGTACCTGGCAATTTCCTATCCCAAGGGCAAGCCGTTGCCGTTTGGCGTTTCGTGGCGCGGCCAGAAGATCAACGTCTATTTCTGGCGCGTCGAGGATGCCGGTTACTACTTCGAGTCAAAGGTGATCGGCGACTACATGGATCGCAAGTTTCCGATCCTGCACATCACGCATTCGGATCAGCTTGTCAGAACGCAGAAACGCAATTCGATACGCGCATCGCTCGACTCTTCGGGCATGCTCTTTCCGCTGCGCTCCATCAAGGACGCCAATGAAGAAATCTCGCGCAGCGGCGGTTACCGCTGCAAGATGGTGGACATATCCGAAGACGGCGCCGCGGCAATTGTCGGTGGCCGCGCCAAACCCGGGCTGCCGGTGAAGATCCAGACCGAGATCCACAACACGCCGGTGGTCTTGTGCGGCACAATCAAGGGCGTAACCTACAAAGACAGCAAGAACGTCTCGATTCTGCACATCCAGGCCAATCCGCCGAGCGCGCCGATCAAGAATACCATTCTCACTTTCGTCTACGACATTTTTGCCGATGACCCTCAGGGGCCGGTCAAACTGCGTTCTACGCGTCGCTGATCCCCACAATTGAATTTCCACCTCACAAACGGTAGTATTAGTATCACAATGGAGGCAGGAACAACCATGAAACGATCGATAGCGTTGTCGCTGTTTGCGGTTGTTGTGGCAGCACTGGCGCTGCCGCAACAGGGGCCGGATATGCTTGCGCTCTACCGCAACAATTTCCGCAATGCAAACAGGCCCGTCAAACTGGAACTGCTGCGTTCGGCGCAGAATGAGCCGGCTGAGCAGCTTGGTCCGTTCTACGAGGATGCCGCACGCTACATTGCCACCAACCTACGAGACCTGGCAAGTGATCCCCGCCTCCAGGAGATGCTGCAGCTGACCAACCAGGGAGCGGCCGCGTCGGGGCACACGGCAACTCTTGAGCCGTTTTGGTACATCTTTGAGGGCTACCGTGAGGCCCGGCGGCGGCTGGAGCTGCTGGATACCTTCCGCGAGATCGGCAGCGGCAATAGCGACCTGATCGTACGCCTGACCGGCTGGCTGGAATCCCGCAATGAAGAGTTCCGCCTGGGCAGCTTTACCACCGATCTGCGCGTGATCGACGCTGCGGTACGCACGCTCGGTGAGTTTGGTGATCCGCGCTCTTTTGCGGCGCTGATGGATGCAGCGATTGTCGGCTATTCCGGCACCATCACCGCCGCGGCGCGCAACGCGCTGCAATCCATAGACGGCAGCATCGTAGAACACGCAGTGGTCGCTTTCCGTGATAAGCCGGTTGAAGACAAGCTTGAAGCCTTCGACTTTTTCTTTCGCGGCGATGATTTGAGCCCGCAACAGAAAGACGAGTTTGTCACCGCTGCGCTCGATAATGTCTTGTCGGCGCGGATCGTGGGTGAGGAAACGCTGCCGATGCTGCGTCAGATGCGCTATCAGGCCAACATCTACCTGCGGGATCGGGAGTATGCCCCGGCCACCGAGGCGCTGATAGGGCACTTCAATCGCACCTACGCCGAGTTTGATCGCGGCGATACGCCCCAGGCCTACCTGATCGAAGCAATCGAAGCACTCGGCGCCATGGGAACCGAAGCGGCCGCGCGCCGGCTGACCGAGTTTCTGGATCTGATCAATCGCTACACCGAGTTTGAGCGTCCCTTCAATACCGATATAACGCTGGCTACGCTGAGAAACCTGGAGCGCATCGGTTCCGCTGTGGCTTACAACTCGCTGTTCTATACAACGCTTCTGAACTATCCGCCGCGCGTCAAGAATAGCGCCCGGCAGGCGATGCAGGCGTTGAATCGCTAGCAGCTCGGTAGCGCACAGCGGATAGCAGGCGGTGAAAAAAGAGGTTGATTCGCGGCAATCCCCGGCGGCGCTGCCGCCGCGCTATCCGGATGCGCATCTGCCGCTCTGTTTCTGTCTAGCGCTGGTTGGTGGCGGGCTGCTGCGCGCCGCACCGCTGCCGGCGGTAACGGCGCTGCTGCTTGCTGCAGCGCTACTGGCTGCAGCCGCCATCGTCCTGTCTCAACTCACTATCCCGGTTGCTCGTTACTGCCTGCCGCTGGGGGCGCTGGCGCTCGGCCTGTCGAGCGCCGCGTTTCTGGTCGGCCCCGCGCCGGAACAGGGAATCGATGCCGCACAGCTGGGCGCTGCCACAGCGGTAGAGGGGCACCTTGTAGAGGATGCAGCGCGCTACGCAGACAGCGATACGCGCTACCGGCTGCGAGTCACGCGCGTGTCGGGGCGCGGGGTAGAGTACGACGCGGGCGGCACACTGGTAGTGCTGGTTCCCGGCGGCAAGGAATACTCGGCAGGGCGCCGGCTGCGCGTCAGTTACACCGCACAGGATCTGTGGCAGGCAGGCGACACGCTCATGCTGCGCTCGCAGAGCGTTGAGACGGCAGGTTGGACCAGTGCCCACCTGCGCCGGCGCCACGCGCTGCGCCGGCAGCTGTTTGCGCGTATCGATGCCATGGGCTACCGTCCGGGGGGGCTGTTCCGCGCGCTGGTGGGCGGCTCGCGCAGCCGTCTGACGCTGGAGCAGCAGCGCCTGTTCCGCGAATCCGGCAGCAGCCATCTGCTGGCGCTCTCGGGGATGCACCTGGGAATCATCGCCGCGGTTTCGTTTGGACTGTTGAGGCTGCTGCTGGGCAGACGCAGCGCCTTTGTGGTTACGCTGCTGTTGTGTGTGGGTTATATCTACCTGGTAGGTGCGCGGCCGTCGCTGCTGCGCGCCATGGCCATGCTGGCGCTGGGCGGCTGGATTCGGCTCTGCGGGCGCCGCAGCGATCCAATCAACAGTTTTGCGCTCGCCGTTGGCGTGCTGCTGCTGCTCATGCCGTCGTTACTGTACCAACTCTCGTTTCAGCTGTCGGCGCTGTCTATCCTGGGCATCCTCGGCCCGGGGGCTCAGCTGCGCCGCGTTATTGCCCCCTATCTGCCGCGCTGGCCGGCCATGGGGCTTGCCGCTGCCGCCGGCGCGCAGCTGGCTACCGCTCCACTGGCGCTGCTGGTCTTTGGTACCGTCTATCCGGTGGCGCTGCTCAGTTCGCTGGTTATGATACCGATGGTCAGCCTGTTTGTCTGGAGTGGCCTGGCGTGGCTGCTGTTAAGCGCGTTGTGGCCGCAGTTGCCGGCGGCCGCGCTGCTGCTGGCCGAGCAGGCACGCTGGATCCAGCTGGCGGCGCGCGTATTCTCCCACGCTCCGGCAGCGGCGCCTTCGGTAGCAGGCAGCAGCGTGACGCTGACGCTGACCGTGCTGAGCCTGCTTCTGCTCTACCGGCGGGCTGTTGCGCTGCAACTACGCCGCCGTCCGGCGGTGTGGCCGCCGTGAATTACGACTCCCCGCGCGAAATCGTCGAGACTCTGCAGCGTGAAGGCATCGGTCCCAAGAAGCGCTGGGGTCAGAATTTCCTGATTGACGGCAACGTGCGCCGCGCAATTGTAGGGCTGGCCGAGCGCGCCGGGCACGAGCGGCTGTGGGAGATCGGCCCGGGCATCGGCTCGCTGACCGATCTGCTGCTGCACAGCGGGCCGGTTACCGTTTTTGAGATCGATTGGGGCATAATCCGCTTCCTGCAGCGCCGCTTTGCCGATCAGCCGCTGCGTATCGTTGCCGGCGACGCGGTAGAGACTATTGCCCGGGCCGCTGATGAAGCCGCGGCAGCAGCGGATGTAGTGGTTGGCAACCTGCCGTACCGCAGCGCCTCGGCGATTGTGGCGGCGCTGCTGGATCTGTCGCCGCCGCCGCGGCGCATGGTGATTACGGTGCAGAAGGAGATGGCCGGGCGCATGCTGGCGCCCCCCGGCTCGCGTAACTACTCGGCCTTCAGCGTTGCGGTTCAAGCGGTATGCAGCGTTGCGCGCCGCTTCGATATCACTCCGGCGTGTTTCTATCCGGCACCGGAGGTTGTGTCTACCGTGCTGACGCTGACCCGCCGGCCGGACCGTCTGATTCCTGCTGATCGCAAACTGTTTGTGCGCGTCAAGGACGCCCTGTTTGCCGGCCGACGCAAGACCGTTCTCAACAACCTCAAGCAGCGCCGCGACCTCGGCATACACGATGCGGACAGCGCCGTGCAACTGCTCGGCAGCTGCGGTATCGATCCCGCTACGCGTGCCGAGCAACTGCCACCGGAGGCGTTCATCCGGCTGGCCGATCAGATCTACCGGCTACAGCAATCCAGTCTCGGATAGGATGGTCTTGAGCTTCTGTTTCAGCTCCGGTGCCAACGGGCACATCGGCAGACGATAGACATCCTCGGCGTAACCAGCCAGATGCATGGCGTACTTGATCGGGATCGGGTTGGTGTCCATGAATATCGCCCTGAAGAATGGAAGCAGCGCGTAGTGCATCTCCAGCGCCGTGGTGTGATCTCCGCGCAGCGCCGCTGCGGCCAGGGCACTCATGCGGTCGGGAATCAGGTTGCTGGCCACCGAGATAACCCCGGATCCTCCCAGCAGCATCAGCGGCAGCGCCAGGTTATCGTCGCCCGAGAGCACGTCGAAGTCCTTCGGTTTGCGGCTGATCACGTCCATCACCTGAGCGATGCTTCCGCTGGCCTCTTTGACTGCCGCAATGTTGGGATGCGCTGCCAGGCGTATCATGGTGTCGGTCTCGATGTTGCGGCTGGTACGCCCCGGTATGTTGTAAACAATTACCGGTAGACCGCCCTCATCGGCTACACGGGTGAAATGCTGATAGAAGCCCTCCTGGTTGGGCTTGTTGTAGTACGGCGCAACCTGCAGCGTGGCGTTGGCGCCGATGTCGCGTGCGCGCAGCGTCATGTCAATCGCCTCACGGGTTGAGTTGGACCCGGTGCCGGCAATCACCGGCACCCGTCCGGCTGCCTGTTTGACCACAATTTCAACAATGCGGATGTTTTCGTCGTGGGTAACCGTCGGGCTCTCGCCGGTAGTACCCACCGGGACCAGACCGGCGATGCCTTTCTCTATCTGGTTGTCCACCAGCGCACGAATTGCACCTTCATCAACCGACTCATCCGCAGCAAACGGCGTGATGAGCGCGGTATAGGCTCCCTTAAACATTGTGCAAGCCTCCTGTTCTCTCGAGTAAGTCGTTCATCATATCATCAACGGTGAAAAAACCGTGACGGCCGCTGATCCATTCTGCGGCACGCACCGCCCCGAGCGCAAAACCGCCGCGATTGCGGGCACGGTGGCGCAGCTCGATGGTATCCGCCGATGAGTCAAAGCTGACCGTATGCGTGCCCGGATCACTGCCGATGCGCATCGAGGCTACGTGCAGCTCGCCGGGCTGGATCGGCCGCCGCAGCGTATCATCGACAATCTCGGTCTTGCGTTCGATACGCGAGAGCAACGTCAGTGCCAGGGTCAACGCGGTTCCCGAGGGGCTGTCGGCCTTGCGGTTGTGATGACTCTCGTACAGCGCCACATCGTACTCGTCAAAGGCGTCGGCCAGCCCGGCCGCGTGGGCCACCATGCGGAAGAACAGATTTGCTCCTACCGAAAAGTTTGATCCCAGCACGTAGCCGATACGCGTACCAACAATCCGGCCGACCTCCTGCTGTGCGTTTTCCCATCCGGTGGTGCCGATCACCGCGTCTACTTTGGCCTCCACGTAGGCGCGTGCGTTTGTTACCACGCCGTCGGCGTGGGCAAATTCGATGACCGCATCGCACTGTTGCAACGGCGCCTGCTCAACCGAACGTACGTCGGCACCTGCGTCGCTGGGATCAATGCGTGTGGCCACCGTGTGACCGCGCGAGATCAGCACCTGCTCTATCTCGCGCCCCATTCTGCCGTAGCCGCAGAGTGCAACGTTCATGCATCGGCCCCCTGGCACAGGGTGGCAGCAGAGGTGTTGACAATATCCTGTACCGAGCAGCCGCGCGAAAGGTCACTGACCGGTTTGGCAAATCCCTGCAGAAACGGGCCGTAGGCTTCGGCCTTGGCCAGGCGCTGGACCAGCTTGTAGCCGATGTTGCCGGAATTGAGGTCGGGGAACACCAGCACGTTAGCGCGTCCGGCAACCTTTGATCCCGGCGCCTTCTTCTGGCCAACGCTCTCCACCAGAGCCGCGTCCGCCTGCAGCTCGCCGTCAATGTTGAGTTCCGGCCGCTTCTCGCGCGCCATCTTGAGCGCTTCGGTGACCTTGTCCACATCCGGGTGCTGTGCCGAACCGCGCGTAGAGAAGGAGAGCAGCGCCACGATCGGCTCGACCTCCAGGAAACTCTTGCACGAATCGGCGGCCGCTATTGCGATCTCGGACAGCTGCTCGGCGGTTGGATCGGGAATTGTTGCGCAGTCCGAGAAGATCATGTGGCCGTCGGCGCCCCAGGCGCTATCGGGCATCTGCATCACAAAGCACGATGAGGCAAACTTGACCCCCGGACTGGTCTTGATAATAGTGAACGATGCCAGCAGCACCGCGGCGGTGGCGCTCTCGGCGCCGGCTACCATGGCGTCGGCGTCCCCGAGACGCGACATCATCGCCGCCCACTTCAGGGGATCAACGATCTCTGAGCGTGCACTCTCCGCGGTGACTCCCTTGTGCCGGCGCAGCTGGTGGTATTCCTCGGCGTAGCGCGACAGCTGGTCGGAATCCTGCGGATCTACCACCTGGATACCGGAGAGATCCACCCCTTCGGCGCGCGCCGCCTCCGATACAGCCTTCTGCCGGCCGATGAGGTAGACTGTACCGGCCAGGTTTTCGTCGACCAGGATGCGCGCTGCCTGCAGGGTACGCGGTTCAGTTCCTTCCGGCAGGACCAGCGCGCGTTGCAGTGTCTTGGCCTTCTCTTTCATTCGTTCTGTGAAACCCATGGTCTTCTCCTGGACATCGAGTGTATGTGGTTTATCCTGCTATTCTACCAGCTTTGCGCCGATCGGGAAACCGGGTATAGTGAGTGGCATGAAGGTTGGGGTATTTGGGCTGGGCCGGTTTGGCGCGCTCTGGGCTCAGTTGTTGGCAACGCGTGCTACCGTGTACGGCTATAACCGGAGTGCCGGGCGGCCGGTGCCCGAGGGAGTGCATGCGGCACGCTTTGAGCAGCTTGGCGAGTGTGATGCGCTGTTTCTGTGCGTGTCGATTTCGGCAATTGAAGACGCCGCCGAGCGGCTGTGCACCATTGTGCGTCCGGGAACCGTGGTGCTCGATACCTGCTCGGTCAAGGAGTATCCGCTGGCCGTGCTGCGGTCGCGGCTGCCGGCCGAAGTGCAGCTGATCGGGACGCACCCGATGTTTGGCCCGGATTCCAGCCACAACGGCGTAGCCGGGTTGCCGCTGATTGTGTGTCGAGAGCGCGCACCAGAAGCGGTGGTGCGCTACTGGATCGATCAGTTTCGCCGGCTGGGACTCAACGTGAAAGAGATGAGCGCCGCCGAGCACGATCATGAGGCCGCCTACACCCAGGGCATCACGCACTTCATCGGACGTGTACTGCGCGAGCTGGACGTACAGCCGAGCGAGATTGCCACGCTGGGATATCGCAAGATCCTCGATGTGGTGGAGCAGACCTGCAACGATCCAATGCAGCTGTTTCTCGACCTGCAGCGCTATAATCGCTTCACCGCCGACATGCGCCGTGATCTGGAGGCAGCATTTGATCGGGTTGTGGCCAGACTGGGGCAGCAGGCCGGTGAGCATATTGACATCAATCGCACCGGAAACATAGGATAGGGGCATGGCAGAACTTCGTCTGAAAATGATCGATGAAGCCGACATCGATACCGTATTTGCCGATGATGTAGAGTTTGAAGGTGAACTCGCGTTCCAGGAACCGGTGCTGGTCAAGGGCGTTCTCAAGGGCAAACTGGAATCCAGTGCCGACGTCTACATCAGCGAGCAGGCAACTGTTGAAGCTGAAGTGGCGGCCGAAGTGGTCTCGGTCAAGGGCCGGCTCAACGGCGATATCTTTGCACGGCGCAAGCTGGAGCTGTTCTCCAGCGGTAGAGTCGGCGGGACTCTGCGCACCCCTGATCTGATTGTACAGAGCGGCGCGCTGTTCAACGGCACCTGCCGCATGGACGGCAACCTCAACAGCCCGGCTCTGCCAGGGGAGTGAACGCCGGGATGAAACTACGGATCATCGCGCTGACAATTGCGTTTGCGGTAGTGCCGGCCGGCCTTCAGCTGGCTGCGCAGGAGCCGCCGGATGCACTGCAGTACTATAGAGACGGCCAGTACGCGCGGGCGGTTGAGGTGACGCTGGAAGAGATCCAGGCCATGCCGCGTAACATGGACGCCTACACGGTGCTGGGCTGGAGCCTGCTGGCGCTGGGGCGTAACCAGGAGGCGTTGGACTACGGCAGACGCGCGCTGTCCATCTCTCCGTTTGACCCGCGGCTGATTCACATAGCCGGTACGGCGCATTACAACCTCGGCAACAATCTGGATGCGTTGCGCCTGTTCGAGCAGTACGTTCAGATCCGGCCCAACGGGCCGCAGATTGCGCCTATCTACTTCATGATGGGCGAGATCTTCATCCGCATCGGGGAGTACCATCACGCTGATATCGCTATCACAACAGCGCTGCACTATCGCAGTACCAACGCCGGCTGGTGGAGCCGGCTGGCGTACGCTCGCGAGCAGGCCGCCGACTACCGCCACGCGCTGGAGGCATACGAGCGCGCTTTGCAGCTGAACCCCGCCCTGCAGACCGCCATCCAGGGCCAGACGCGTGTCCGCGGGCAGCTCGAGGGGTAGAGGCGCTGCGGTTTTTTGCGCCGTTTCACGCTATACTGTGGAGTAATATGTATCACAATCTCGAGTCCGGCTGTTCTCCGCTGTGGAGGAACACTCTTTGATGAAACGTGCTATTCTGCTGGCCGTGCTGCAGAGCGTGGCGGCGCTGCTTTTCAGCCTTGATTCCGCTGCGCAAAATGCTATGCCCCCGCTGCATCCTGTTGTGATGGCGCAGGGCGGATCCTACAGCGCTATAGCGCGCGGTTATAATGCATTGTTCAGCAACCCCGCCGGCTTTGCCCGCAGCGACGGCGAACTGACGCTGCTTTCAACCAGCATCTGGATTCACAGCGATCCGCGCGCGGCTATTCCCGCTGCACGCGCCCTGTTTGCGGGCGCGCTCGACGGCAACCGCGGCCGCATCGAGGATCAGTTCACCTCGCAGGGCTTTGGTGCCGGAGGCGCCGGCGGCATCGGCTACGTGGGCAATAACCTTGGGATTGGCGTCTCGGCGGTCTTCGACGCGCTGCTGTTTGGCGAAACCTTCCCCACGGCCACCGATTCCGGCGATATCGAAGGGGTGCTGGCGTCCGAAATCAGCATCATCGGCGGGTTTGCGGTTCCGTTTCAGCTGGCCAACGCCAGGCTTTCAATCGGCGCCGACATCCGTCCGTTTGTACGCGCCTACTCTTTTGTGGATGATGCCGCGCTGACCGCCGGCATGATTTCGCGCTACCTGGGTGTCTCCAGCCAGGACGCAGATGACGATTTTATGGCCAATACGCCGGTACTCAACGGGTTTGGACTGGCGTTTGATCTCGGCGTACTGGCAGAGTGGCGCAACGCAAGCGTCGGGATGTCGCTGCGCGATATCGGCGGAACAGATCTGAATTACTCTACGCACAGCCTGGAGCGTGTCTGGGCTGCGCTGCGTAGCGGCAGTCTGCCCGCGCCGGCGCAGTCCGGTGATTCGGGCTACGTTGAAGAGCGCTACTACGTGCCGATGACCGCAAACCTCGGTGTTGCCTATCATCCGCAGCTGTCTGGCTTTGGCCGCCGCCTCGACCCGGTTGTCCACATGGAGGTCCGCGACCTGCTGCGCATTGCCGATCACAACACCGCTGCCGGTGCCGTGCTGCATCTGCACGCCGGGGCGCAGATTTCGCTGTGGGACACGTTCAGTCTGCGCGGCGGATTGTACCAGGGGCACCCGACCGTGGGAGCCGGGTTGTCGCTGGGCTTCTTTGACCTCAACGCGGCGCTGTTCACGCGCGAAATGGGCGCCTACCGGGGTGATCAGCCGGTCTCGGGCGCGGCAATCGAAGCGGCGCTGCGCTTCTAACTTTTATGCCCCCGGGCGCCGATAGTAGGAGCATAACCATGAAACGGCGTATTTTTGTGGGAGCAGCAGCGCTGCCGTTGCTGCTGCTTCTTGTCGGCTGCGAGCAGGTATTCTCAACCAACATCTTCTCCGGTCTTGACCGCGATCCGTCGCGGCTGTCGTTTGAGCAGCAGGTCAACTACGGGCACCAGGCGGTCCATTCCGGCAACCGCAAGAAGATGGCCAAGGCCTACGATGCTCTGGCCGATTCTCTGCAGGACAACAACAACAAGGATCCGGAACTCAACTCGCTGGCTGCAACGCTGGCGCTGGGTGCTTCGGGCCTCTCGGGCCTGCTGGCCGATTTCTTTGAGCTGGCGAGCAATACCAGTTTTGGCGATGCGGCAGCGCTCGGCGCCGCACTCGATGACAAGCTGGACAAGGTGAACTACAGCTACATCGATGCTGCGGTGGAACAGATTGAGGCAATCAGGGACAACGGCGGGACGCCGAGCGAGCAGCAGTACGTCTTTGCCGCCATCGGGCTGGTGCTGAAAGCCGGCAGCGAGAATAACAACCAGATCGTCGGCAGTGACACTACCGAACTCGACGCTTTTCTGACTCCGTTTGCTGAAGACTATGCGGACTCCAGCTATCTGGAGCAGTTGCAGAGCCTGTGACCGCTGATCACAGAAATCACAAGGAGCTATTGTGTCAGCCGCGCGCTTCAAAAAGATCATAACCCTGCTGGCCGGCGCCGCGCTGATGCTGCCGGCGCCGTTTGTGCGCGCAACCGAGTTGCTCGACGAGGCCAACGTGGTGTTCATATCGCCGCGCACCGCGGCTATCGGCGGGGTTCACGCCGCGCTGGCCGATGACATGTCGACCCTGTTCACCAATCCGGCCGGCTTCCGCGCGGTGGAGCCGCAGTTCCGCGCCGCCGAGGTCAACTTCGGCATCCAGGGGCCGATGCTGACCATGGCCGGTATCGTAGCCGAGGGCATGGACAGCGACATCGATGACATCATCGCGCGCCCGGATGTCAGCGACCTGATTGCCAGTCTCTACGCCGGGTTCTCGGTAGTGGGGCCGCTGTCCTTCGGCTACGTTGGCAACGGATTTGGTGTTGGCGTTACCGCCGGGTCTGCGTTTACCATGGAAGGCGTCGGCATCGACAGTGTTGACCTCAATCTCTACCAGCGGCTGCTGGTTTCCGGCGGCTACGCCTTCTCGCTGCCGCCGCTGCCCGGCTGGGGCGGGGAGTTTGCCGCCGGATTCCTGGTCAAAGGCTACCTCAGCGGCCGCGCCGGCTTCTCGAGTCTGGTGCTCGATCTGCCCGACGTCATCAGTTCTCTGGATGCCGAGACAATCCTCAACGAGCCGTTTGACGTGATCACCGGGTTGGCGCTGGATGTGGGGTTGCGCTACTGGTGGGAAGACCGTATGGCGGTTGGCCTGACGGTGGGCAACCTGCTGGCGCCGGCGGTAGTCAACCGCTACGCCTCGCTGCAGGGCTTCCTGGATAACGATGGCCCCGAGAGCCGCGACTACGCACGCATCCCGCAGAATGTGTCGCTCGGCGCGCTCTATTCGCCGGAACTCGGCGGGCTGCAGCGCTACGTCAACCGCATCACGTTCTACGCAGATTATCGCAACATCATAGACTTCTGGACTGCACCGGAGCAGGCCGAGAATATCCTGCTGAAGTTTGCCTTCGGCAGCGAGGTCACGCTGCTGCAGGTGCTCGATCTGCGCTTTGGTCTCAGCCGCGGGATGCCGGCCGCCGGCTTTGGCCTGGACCTGACCCACGTGCGCCTCAACGGCGCGGTCTACGGATCCGAGCTCTCCACCGAACCGGGCTTCCGCTCGGTCTACAACGTGCTGGTGGGCGTCGAGGTACCGCTGTAGCGCGCCCGCGGCCCGCCTTGACAGTCAAAACCGCGTTGGGTATATTGGTTTCTCACCAATACGGGCCGCTAGCTCAGCTGGTAGAGCAACGCCCTTTTAAGGCGTGGGTCTCAGGTTCGAACCCTGAGCGGCTCAGTA
>REDW01000056.1 GCA_007693325.1 Spirochaetaceae bacterium | reverse complement strand
CTGTGCGGTGCTTTATCCGCCGATCTTTGTTGCACCTGCGCTCGTGGCCCACGCTGCTAACCTGCTGCATGTTCCGATTGCCTTGGTGCATAATGAAGCCCCGGACTCGCTCAGTCAGTTGGCATTCCTGGCGGTTGCAGGGGCAATGGACCAGATTGGAGTGCCCTGCCTGCGGTTGCCGGGAGATTACGCTGAAGTGCAGAACTGGCCGCGGCTGTTGGCGTTTCTGCGCGCTGCCGCAGCGCGTCAGCGTCTGCGTGGACAGACCTACGGGTCAATCGGCGGCCGTTCGCTGGGAATCAGCACCGGCACCGCCGATGTAGCGCAATGGGAACGGCTCTTTGGCGTTGACATCGAGCACATTGACCAATTTGAGATCGCCCGGCGCGCCGAGAATCAGAATCCCGAGACGGTATCGCACTATATCAACTGGCTCAGCGGCAAGAGCAAGACGGTGGCTTACAATGATTCGAATTTCACCCCTGCGCATCTGCAGAAGCAGGTTGGGTCATACTTGGCAACCAAAGAACTGGTGAAGCTCTACGAACTCGACTTCATGGGGGTTAAATGTCAGCCGGAGATGAGCAACGGCTACTGTCTGCAGTGCATCAACGTTGCGCTTGCCAACGACCCCTACGATGCGGACGGTCGCAAGCAGCCGGTTCCCTGCAGCTGCGAGGCGGACGCGGACGGTGCGTTGACCATGCAGGTGCTGAGTCTGCTCAGCGGTGGAAAGCCGACCAATCTGAACGATATCGCCTGGTTAACTGCTAACGAGATGACTCTCGCCAATTGCGGTTCAATGGCAACCTACTTTGCCGCACCGTCGCCGGACCCGGACCACAGTCTTGCCCGCGTGCAGATCCTGCCACACAGTTTTGGTGAAGCCGGCGGAGCCGCGACTGTCTTCACCGTGCCGGCCGGTATCGAAATGACCTTTGCGCGGTTCTTTCGCCGCGAGTCGCAGTATGCGCTCGGAGTCCTTTCCGGCGTAACAGAAGTAAAGGACCGTGCTGCTCAGTCAGCTACCATACAGACTCGACCGCTGATATTTCTTCGCATGAATATCGATAAGAACCATTTCCTGGAAACGTTCGGTTCAAACCATATCCACGGTATCGAAGGCGATTTCAAAAAAGAACTGCGTAGTTTTGCTGACATTCTTGGGATTGATTTCTTCGATTACGATCTACACGGTTGAACAGTGCGTGGCCGCTACGTCCGTCGTGCACTCACGTGGCTCAAACCGTACCGATGGACCGTCGCGTTCGCTTATGCCTCGGTATTGATAGTGAACGCGGCTACCATTTCGATTCCGCTGATAATTCGGTACATCGTCGATAGCGGTATCCGGCCGGCTGATGTCCAAACGATTGTAGCGGGCTCGGTGTTGTTGCTGGTGACCGGTATGGCCCGAGGCGTATTTACCTATGTCTCCGGCTATATGACCGAATCGGCATCACAGAACGTAGCGTTTGACCTGCGCAACACGTTCCACCAGAAAATCCAGGCTCTGTCATTCAACTTCCACGACCAGTCAGAATCCGGACAACTACTCGCGCGCAGCGTTCAGGACGTTGACCGTGTGCGCTTCCTGACCGGCAAGGGGCTGCTTCAGTTAACCGAAATGGGTACGCTGATCGCCGGCGTGGCGGTTGCCGCGCTTTTCTTAAGCTACCAGCTTACCCTGCTTGCGTTCTCTATCGTACCGGTCTTGTTGTACAGTGCGGTGAAATTCGGTTTCCGCTTCCGCCCGCTTTCGATGATAATCCGTGATCGCGAGGCCATTCTTACCTCTCGTCTTGAACAGAATATCCGTGGCTCGCGGATAGTGAAGGCCTTCGGGCAGGAAGAACGCGAGATACAGGCCTTTGAGCGATACAACGCGAGGCTGCTCGATGCTCAGCTGATCGAAGCCCGCCTGCGCGCCATTATATTGCCGTTGATGCAGTTTCTGGCGGGTGTCGGTACACTGATTGTGCTCACTGTCGGCGGCCGAATGGTTATCCGCGGCACACTGACCATCGGTATGCTGGTGGCCTTCACCACCTATCTGGCCTTGCTTCTTCACCCGATACGGCGTTTTGGATGGTTACTCAGCGCAATTGCGCGCGCCTCCGCTTCTGCCGAGCGTATCTTTGAGATACTGGATCTCGAACCCGAGGTGCAGGATGATCCGCAGGCCGTAGAACTTGACAGAGTGGCCGGGGCCATACGCTTTGATAATGTCAGTTTCTCGTATGGTCGCGGCCGGCGGGTGCTCAACCAGCTGTGCTTTGAATCGGCGCCTGGCGAGAAGACCGCTCTCCTTGGCAGTACCGGATCGGGCAAGTCCTCGATTATCAGGTTGATTCCGCGGTTCTATGACCCGGACGAAGGAGCCATCTACCTCGACGGCGTTGATATACGCAAGATCGCTGTTCGGTCGCTGCGCAACCACGTTGGCGTTGTGCTCCAGGACAGTGTTCTGTTTGCATCAACGATTCGTGCCAACATCTCTTTTGGCAGGCCGGAGGCTAGTCAGCAGCAGATAGAGGACGCGGCCAGGGCCGCCTGCATCCACGATTTCATCATCGGCTTGCCCGAAGGCTACGGTACTACTTTGGGAGAGCGGGCGGTTACACTGTCGGGCGGGCAGCGGCAGCGGATTTCGATTGCCCGTGCCCTGCTGAAGAATCCCGAGGTGCTGATTCTGGACGATGCAACCTCCAGTGTCGACACCGATACCGAGCGTCACCTGCAGGATGCACTGGAGCACCTGATGACCGGCCGCACCGCAATAATCATTGCACAGAGACTCAGCACTATTCGCAATGCCGACCGTGTACTGGTTCTCGAGCGCGGCCGGATTGCAGCAGTAGGCGTGCGTACATCCAGCGAAACGCCCCAAGAGCAGCTGCTGCGCAATAGCCCTCTGTACGCCGATATATTCCGCCACCAGCTGCGTCTGACATCGGATACAGTCCGCGGAGACGCACGGTGATCGGGACCGGAATTGGCTCGTCCAGCGTCGGGCCGCGGCGCCTGCTGCGCAGCCTGGGTGACCGCCAGGAGGAGCGCATCAAGGCCGGCGTTATCCTGCGGTTGTTGCACTTCGCAGCGCCTTACCGCTGGCTGCTTCTGGCGGCGTTTCTGTTCATGCTGGTTGCTACAGCTGGAGCTCTTACGCTGCCGTACCTGACCCGTGTGATCATCGACGTCAATATCGCCGGAATGGATCCACACGGCCTGTGGCGCAACGCGCTGCTTTTTGCTCTGGTGGTTGTTCTGACGCACGCGGCCGTAGCCCTGCAGACTTTCCTGTTGGCACGGGTAGGGCAGCAGATACTGTTTCACCTGCGCAAGCATCTGTTTGAGCACCTGCAGCGGCTTTCAGTGGCGTATCACGACACGAACCTCGTTGGAGTAACTGTCTCACGGGTCATCAACGATGTGTCGGTTATCAACAATCTCCTGAGTGAGGGCCTGATAACCTTGATTGGAGACGCGATCATAATCGCAGGTACGGTAACGGTAATGCTGGCAATGCATGCTCGGCTCGCGCTGCTGACGTTCTCGATTCTGCCGCTGATGATCCTGGCAACGTTCATTTTTTCGCGCAAGGCACGCGTCGCCTTTCGCACTACGCGCGAAAGCATCGCCGGCCTGGTCGGGAATCTGGCGGAGAACATCGGCGGTATCAAGGTCATCCAGTCCTACGCACAGGAAGCTCGCAGTCACGAACAGTTTGAAGAGCATAACCGACGCAACCGTACCGCGCACGTACGCGCGATGAGTCTGTCGTATGTGTTCCTGCCCACGGTAGACGTACTCGGCATCGCTGCCAGCGCAATTGTCCTGTTGGCCGGTGGATATATGATCGTTCAGGGGCATACATCCATTGGTGTGGTTGTTGCATTCCTGAGCTACGTCAGTAGATTCTTTGCACCGATTCGCGAGCTCAGTCAGCTTTTCGCGACGCTGCAATCGGCGTCAGCAGCGGGTGAGCGAGTGCTGCAATTGCTTGATACCGGGCCGGCGGTACAAGACTCTGATGCAGCAGAAACGGTTGACACAATTGAGGGCAGAGTCGAGCTGCGTAATCTGAGTTTTGCTTATGCTGACACCCTGATTTTGAAGCATATCAATATGCGAATCGAGCCGGGGCAAACCGTTGCGATCGTGGGTCCCACCGGGGCGGGCAAGACCACCATCATCAACCTGATCTGCCGCTTCTACGATGCAGATTGCGGCACAATTTTTGTCGATGACCGGGAGCTGCACACTATCCGATGCAACAGCCTGCATCGCCACATGGCGTACGTTCCCCAGGAACCCTTTCTGTTCTCCGCAACAATTGCGGAGAACATCGCTTTCGGGCGTAGAGAAGCGAGCCGCTCGGAGATAATCGAAGCTGCGCGTAACGCCGAGGCCCACGAGTTCATCAGCAATCTTCCCGCCGGCTACGACTCGCGAGTGTTCGAGGGTGCAGCCAATCTTTCAACCGGGCAACAGCAACTTATCAACATTGCGCGTGCTATGTTGGCCAACCCGCGGATTCTTATCATGGACGAGGCAACATCGAGCGTTGATACTCTGACCGAGGCAGTGGTTCAGCGTGCGCTGAAGCGTCTGCTTATCGGGCGAACGGCCATAATTATCGCGCACCGTTTGACTACCGTACGCAACGCCGATCAGATCTTTCTCCTCGATCACGGCAGAGTGGTGGCGCACGGCAGGCACGAGCAGCTGATGGATAGCGCCCCGATGTACCGCAGTCTCTATGCACAGCAGTTCATTGAAGCGGCAACCGCCTCTGAGGGCGGATGACCGTTACGGTTTGACTGTCGCCTGCAGTAAATCCCTCCGGGCGGTCGTGCAGCTCACAGTTTCCGGCGGCCTATGGTTGTTCTCCTGCTGAAGTCATGCTATGGTAAGGTAAGTCATATGTCAATAAAATGTCCTGGTTAATTGTAGTGGGACGGCGTCCGGGGGTGCGGCATGAATGACAAACAGAGGTTCCACGCGATCATGAACTTCGAGCCGCCGGACCGCATGCTGTATTGGGAGCAGGGCTTCTGGGGTGGTACGGTTGAACGCTGGTACACCGAAGGTATGCCCATGAACCACGGCGTTGACGGTAATCCCTTGTGGGGAGAGACCGTTCGCGGTCCGGCTACGCCCATCAGGCCCCAGGACCGGTTCAGTCGTGATGTCATCGAATCTACGGGTCTGGATAAACCGAGTCTCAAAGTTCCGGTGGAGCTCTACATATGCCCCGGTTTTGAAGAGCAAATCCTTGAGAAGAAGGATGAACGGCTTCTGGTTCGCGATCAGATGGGCATAACCAAGTACATCACAGATAACAGAGGTACGGTGCCGCATTTCGTGGCATGGCCGATCCAGAGTATGGAGGACTTTGAACAGCTGGCCGCCGAACGCCTCAACCCTGATACCGTGGAACGCTTTCCTCCCGACTGGCAGCAGCACGTGGAGCGACTCAACAGCTACGACGGCGTGGTCTCGATTGGGGGCTCGCCGTGTGGCTTCTTCGGTGCGCCGCGCTACCTGATGGGGGAGATAGGTCTAATGATGGGATACCTCGATAACCCAGAGCTGATTCGCCGCATGACCGATCATCTGGCGGACTTGTGGGTGGCGATCTTTGACCGGGTCTTGTCGGAGGTCAAGCTGGACTGCATCCACCTCTGGGAAGACATGTCGTACAAGAATGGACCGCTGATTAGCCCTGCCCTGGTTGAAGAGTTCATGGTCCCGGCGTACCGCAAAGTGACCGATGTGGCTCGCAGTCACGGTGTGAATGTAGTACTGCTCGATACCGACGGCGACTGCACCAAGCTGATACCCGAGTTTCTCAAAGGTGGCATCACCGGTCTGTACCCCTTTGAAGTGCAGGCCGGTATGGACGTCAAGAGCGTCCGGGAGGCATTCCCACGCTTGCAGATCCTGGGCGGAATCGATAAGAAAGAGGTTGCTCTCGGTCCACAACACATTGACCGTGAGCTCGAAAGACGGCTGCCCGGCATGGTTGAAGGCGGTGGATACATACCGATGCTCGACCACCAGGTGCCGCCGGACGTATCGTTCGAGAACTACCGGTACTACCGCAAGAGGATTGCTGAGCTAACCTCTGCATAGCACGCCCGGGCAGCGGGTACTCACATTACAAGGAGGAGTCGATTCATGCCACTGTCACACGACGTTCTGTTGAAGCTCAAACGCTGGAACACCCCGTCGATTTACAACGGCTGGGAGGCAATGAGTTCCAGCGAGCGCATGGCCGCACTGTTCAACCGCGAAGAGACACGCGATTTCATGCCGCAGATGGGACCGATGATCGGCTACGCGGTGACTGTAGTACAGCAGGCCAGCGACCCCGAGCCGCCCAGGCGCAATCCCAACGCGGGTAGCGAGTACCGGCACTACGTTGCCTCGGTGCCGGGGCCCAAGATTGTGGTGGTTCAGGATCTGGACAAGCCGGACTTTGTTGGAGCGTTCTGGGGCGAGGTGAACAGCAACGTCCACCGCGCGTTAGGTTGCGTTGGTACAATCACCGACGGCGCCATACGCGACGTTGACGAGATGACCAACGCCGGATTCAAGGCGCTGGCGTCGCGGCTGTGCGTCGGCCACGCTTACTCGGCACCGGTCAGATGGAATTGCCCGGTCACGGTCTTTGGCTGTACGATTGAACCCGGCAGTCTGATTCACGCCGACAAACACGGCTTCTTCGTCATTCCGCCGCAGGATCAGGAAGGACTGCTGGACGCGGTGCTGTTCATGGACAACAACGAGTGCGAAACCATGATTGCCGCCGCGCGCGGCAGCGCTGGGCGCACGCATCAGGAAACGCTGGACGCCATTCGCGACGCCGGGGCGCGGTTTCGCGAAAACACGCGGCGACGGTTTAAGACCAACGGCGAGTGGTAGGTGGGCGGCGCTGCGCATGAGCTCGTCAATGTTGTCCATGACTTTTCTTTGACAAAACTGCGTACTACCGGTTATGCTGGTGGTTAGCTTGATATATCAAGCGTATATCAAATAGCGACAGCGAGTACCGGCGTCATACGCCGCATAACGAGGGGGCATCGATGCATGCACACAGTGATCAGCTGGTGCGCGATTTGTCGCGCAAAGCGCTTGAGTTTCGGATTCAGGTGCTGAAGATGGTCTACAGCGCCCAGAGTGGACATCTCGGGGGCGCGTATTCGGCCGCGGAGATTCTCACCGCGCTCTACTTCCACCACCTCAAGCTCGATCCGGACAATCCGTCCTGGGAGGGACGCGACCGCCTGCTGTTCTCCAAAGGGCACGCCTGCGCCATGCTCTACACTGCGCTGGCACACCGCGGTTTTTTTGCGCCCGATGAGCTGATGAGCTTCCGCTGCTTCAACAGCCGTCTCCAGGGCCATCCGGATCCCGTCAAGACTCCCGGAGTGGAGATTGCTGCCGGTCCGCTGGGCCACGGGGTGGCAATTGGAGTTGGCACAGCGCTGGCGCTGCGGATGAAAGATGCCAAGCCGTCGGCCCAGACGTCTCCGTCGGCCAGGGCGAGTGCCGCCAGGGTCTACGTGGTGCTGGGAGACGGCGAGCTCAACGCCGGTGTGATCTGGGAGGGAGCTATGTCGGCCAGCAAGTACCGTCTGGGTAATCTCACGGCCATCGTTGATTACAACGGCATCCAGCAGACCGGTGCCAGCGCAGATTCTATGCCCACCGAGCCGATTGGCGACAAGTGGAAGGCCTTCGGCTGGCACGTTATAGAGATACACGGACACAACATGCGCCAGGTTCTCGATGCGCTGGACCACGCCGACGAGGTTCACGCGCGGCCAACCGTTATAGTAGCGCGTACCACCAAGGGCAAGGGGGTCAGTTTCATGGAGTACGACCATCGCTGGCACGGCCAGCCTCCCACGCAGCAGCAATACGAAGCGGCGCTGGCGGAGCTGCAGCAAGGAGTGGAACAATGGCAGAACTAGTTCCTATGCGCAAAGCGTACGGTGAAGCGCTGGTGGCTCTGGGGCAGCAGAACAGCAAGGTGGTTGTCCTGAGCGCGGACGTCCACAACTCCGACCACAGCTACATGTTTGAAGACGCCTTTCCTGACCGCTTCTTCAATGTGGGAATTGCCGAGCAGGCGCTGGTAGACGTTGCGGTTGGCCTGGCGTTGAACGGATTCATTCCGTTCGCCAATACATTCGCGGCGTTCTTTGCCACCCGTGCGGTTGAGATGGTCAGGACTCACGCCTGTTACGGTGGTGCAAAGATCAAGATGATGGCAGCCTACGCCGGGCTTTCGGACTCGTTTGACGGGCCGACGCATCACACCGTAACAGACCTGGCGATCATGCGCAGTCTGCCCAACATGACCATTGTGGTGCCGAGCGAGGCCGGGTCGTTATCCGGCTTGCTGGCGCAGATTGCCGCGTGGGACGGCCCGGTGTACTGCCGGCTGAACCGCAATGAGGTACCGGTGCTGTTTGATTCCAGCTACACGCCGCAGATCGGCAAGGCCTATACCGCGCGTGACGGGGGTGATGTGACCATCATAGGCTGCGGTATCATGATGGGGCGAGTCCTCGAGGCCGCCGAACAACTGCACAAGAACGGTATTTCGGCGCGCGTGCTGGAGATGCACACTATCAAACCGCTTGACAACAACGCGGTGCTGGACGCCGCGCGCACTACAGGGGCGCTTGTCACCGCCGAAGAGCATAGCGTCATCGGCGGGCTTGGCGGTGCGGTTGCCGAGCTTGTGAGCGATCAGGCCCCGGTGCCGCTCAAGCGCGTCGGGGTCCACGATCGCTTTACCGAAACCGGTCCCTATGACACACTGTTGGATAACTACGGAATGGCGGTTGCCGACATAGTCAGCGCCGCGCAGGCCGCGGTCAGTGCCAAGAAGGAGTGATGACATGAAAGAACCAATCCAGGACTACGCCACAATCGGTCTGGTCCACTTCATGCTGTGGAAAGAGTGCATCAAGGGCGAGGGGGATTTCTCCTCGGTTTCAACCCTGCTGGATGATCCCTACTTCGGCGGAGTGGAGGTGTCGTGGATCAAGGACGCCGCCGGCCGCGCCCGTGTGGCGCAGGCGGTCAAGCAGTCCGGCAAGGCGCTGGCGTTTGGCGCGCAACCGGTGCTGCTGACGCAGAAGCTCGATATCAACCATCTCGACGAGGCCGAGCGCAGCAAAGCGGTTGCGGCGGTGGTGGACGTCATGCCGCAGGCCGTTGAGCTCGGCGCGCGCGGATTTGCGGTTTTGTCGGGCAAGAACGTGGCCGCGGCGGACAAGGGCCGCGCAATGGAGCAGCTGGTGAAGTCGCTGGTTGAGATTGGCACCAAACTCAAGCAGCACAGCGATATTCCGCTGGTGATGGAGACCTTTGACCAGCTGGACTACGGCAAGAACTGCCTGATCGGACCCAATAAGGACGCTGCGGCAATTGCCAAAGAGGTGCGCAAGTCGGTACCCGGGTTCGGCCTGATGATCGACCTGAGCCATCTTCCGCTGCAGGGCGAGAGCTCCGCGCAGGCGTGGGCGGACGCAGGGGACTACGTGGTGCACGCGCACATGGGAAACTGCGTCATGAACAAGCCTGACCACCCCATGAACGGCGATGAACATCCCCCGCTGTGCGATCCCGATGGTCAGAACTGCGTCGATGAGCTGGCAGACTACCTGGGGGTTCTGTTGAACAACGGCTATCTGAACAAGAATACCCGGCCGTTCTTGAGCTTTGAGGTCTGCGTCTACGGCGATTGGACGCGCGACAAGTTACTGGCGCAGTGCAAAGAGACGCTCGACGCGGCGTGGGCGCGGGTCTGAACGCCGCTGCGCTGTTTCCCACAACCCAGCATAGGAGGCTGATATGAAGATTGTTGTACTGGACGGATATACGCTCAACCCGGGAGACAACCCCTGGACCGAGGTCGAGAAGCTCGGTGAGTTCAGCGTCTACGACCGGAGCGCCGCAGACCAGATAGTCGAGCGGGCCAGAGACGCCGAGATCGTTCTGACCAACAAGACTCCGCTCTCGCGCGAGACTATCGCAAAGCTGCCCAGGCTGCAGTTCATCGGGGTCCTGGCTACCGGCTATAACATCGTTGATATCGAGGCGGCACGCGAGCGCAGTATTCCGGTCAGTAACGTTCCGATCTACGGTACCGACGCGGTTGCCGAGTACGTGTTTGCGCTGGTGACCAATCACTTTCGCCGCCCGGTATTGCACGCGGAACTGGTACAGAAGGGCGAATGGAAGAAGAGCGGCGACTTCTCTTTCTGGCGCACCCCGCTGGCCGAGCTTGCCGGCAAGACCATCGGCATCGTTGGCTTTGGCAGGATCGGGCGCCGGGTTGGTGAGTTGGCCGCAGCGTTCAAGATGGAGGTGCTGGCGTACGACACCTACCACGGGAACCCGCCGGATTACGGCTTTGCGTGGTCCGAGGTTGACGAGCTGTTCAGCCGCAGTGACGTTGTGACGCTGCATTGCAACCAGACACCGGAAAACACCGAAATGGTCAACAAGGCGCTGCTGTCCAAAATGAAGCCGAGCGCATTTCTCGTCAACACCGCGCGCGGTGGCCTGGTCAACGAGCGCGACCTGGCGGACGCACTGAACAACGGAGCCCTCGCCGGGGCCGCGGTTGACGTTGTCTCTTCGGAGCCTATTAAAGAGGACAACCCGCTGTTTTCAGCCAGGAACATTCTGGTTACGCCGCATATCGCGTGGGCGGCACTCGAAGCACGGATCCGGCTGATGGAGACCACCGCCGAGAACATCCGCGCCTTTCAGGCCGGCAAGCCCATCAACGTGGTCAACTAGCGCGCTGGAGCCCAGGATGTACACAATAGCGATAGAGGCCGGTGAGGTACGGATGCAGGCCGAGCTGCGCGAAAGCCCTGCTTCCACGGCAATATGGGACGCGCTGCCGCTGGAGGGCAGGGCCAGTCGCTGGGGCGACGAGATCTATTTTTCAACCGGGCTGCAGCTCGAACTGGAGCCGGATGCCACGGACACGATGCCGGTAGGAAGCCTGGCCTACTGGCCGCCGGGGAAGGCGTTCTGCATCCTGTTTGGCCCGACACCGGCCAGCGGTGCGGACGGAGAGCCGCGGCTGGCCAGCGAGAGTAACAGACTCGGAACGGTCAGCGGTGACGCTACGGCCTTCAAGGCGGTGGCCGACGGCGCCGCCGTCACCATCCGGCGCGCGGGCTAGCGGCGGGCAGCACACGCCGCAGCAGCTGGAGGACGGCTACGCCGTTGCGCCGCTGGTTGCCGGCCACGGGCTGCAATTCAAGTGGGATGAACTGGAACCACACCGTATTCTGGCGGCGGAGACCGGCGAGAGGAGTCGAGCATGATAGCAGGCGTAGAACACGTTGCCATCAGCGTATCCAGTCTGGAACGCTCGCTGGCCTTCTATCGCGATCTGTTGGGGCTCAGCCTGGCGCGCGTGCTGGAGTGCGGGCCCGAGACCGGGCTGCCTCAGGTGACCGCCCAGCCGGGCTGCTGCGCCCGCATCGCGCACCTCTACACCGGATCATTTCTGGTCGAGCTCTTCGAGTATAGCGAGCCCGCAGGCCGGCCGATAGAACCCGGGCGGCGTCAGGCGGACCACGGCCTGGTTCACCTCGGCTTGCGCTCAACCGACGCGCGCGCTGACTTCAAACGGCTCCAGCAGCACGGCGTCGAGTTCCTCAGCGATCCGGTGGAGTTCCGCCCGGGGGTGTGGCTGTTCTACTTCCGCGGCCCCGACGGCGAGGTACTGGAACTGCGAGAGTCATAGAATTGGTGTGTCCTGGTCTTGCCCGCCGAGTAACGTGTTTCTGCCCGTGCGGTCCGTATAGCCCATGAGGCGCGAGATAACGCCGGCGGTCTCTCTTGCCATGTTGCCCAGGACCGGCATTTCTTCCAAAGGAAGATTTCTTGCGTAATCCGATACACTGACTGCGGCGATCGGTTGCCGGCGATAGTCGAGGATAGGTGCCGCAACGCAACGTATGTCGTCATAACGCTCGCAGTTGTCCATGGCCCAACCGCGTTCGCGGCTGCGGCTGATTTCAGCGACGAGTTCGTCGACTGAGGTAATAGTGTTGCGCGTCAAGCGCGCAAGTTTAGCCGCATGGACAGCGCGTTCGAACTCTGCGTCGCTCATGCTCATGAGCAGGGCCTTACCCAGTGCCGTGCAGTATAATGGGGCTCGCGTTCCGACTATTGAGTATCTTCGCAGGCTTTGTTGCTGTTCAGCCTTGTCGATGTAAACAACCTCAGAGCCATCCAGGAAAGCGATAAAAGCGGTGTGGCCGCTCCGATTAGACAAGGAGACGAGATGCGGACGGGCTTCGGTCTTCAGCTCGACGTTGTCGAGGTAGACGCCGGTAAGCTCAATAAAGCGTAGTCCAAGCCTGTAATGACTGGAATCACGGTCCTTGTCGACGTAGCCGCGTTCGGCGAGATCGGTCAAAAAACGGTGCACTGTGCTTCGATGCAGTTCAAGAGTTGCGCTGAGCTCTGCCAAGGTCATTCCGGATCGACTCATCGAGAGAGCCTCAACGATGTCGAATATGCGTTTTACACTTCTAACCTTCATAGTCAGTGACGAATTTGTCGGGCTTCGCGTAGCGCCACAGCAGGTATCCCGGTGACCGCTCCAAAAAACGTCGTAATGATTGAGACAGCATGCTACCATTTTAGCGCAGTACAAGCGGTTGTCAAGCGAAACACGTAAGATTCCGTCGAGGCATGTCTCACTATATGAAACTGATAAGCCATAAATAAGATTCCTGGATTGACATACCAGAAGGATGCTTTACACTAATGCTGTAAGAGCGACGCGGGCAGCCACAGGATTGCAGCCGTCGCGAAACCATTTTCGACTTCTGCTAAGGAGGCAGTGAGATGGAAAAGATGTGGAGAATAGTGGCGATTGGCACAGTCTTTCTTTTTGTGTCGAGCGTGGTTATGTTTGCAGGCGGTCGCGCCGAACCGGTGGAAGATGAAGTGCGGCATATCCGCCTTTGGCAGCACTTGGATGCTCCTGACGAGCCTTATTTCTATGACTTGATCGATCGGTTCAATCAAGAGCATCCGGACATTGAAGTGGAATTTGAGCTTGTCCCGTGGGGTGGAGCTTACGACCTGTACACAACCTCGTTGGTTGCCGGAGACGCGGCAGACGTGATCTTCTACGCAACACCTGCGTGGGGTAGCGCTTTCTGGGAAATGGGTGTGCTTGAACCGCTGGATGATTACGTCGCTGAGTGGCCCGGAGCTGATCAAATTGTCGATGTCGCATGGGAAGGTTCTAGGGCGGCACCGGATGAACCAATTTTTGGTGTTCCAATTATGACGTTGCCAGGGTACCTTTACTATCGCGCTGACTGGTTTGAACAGCTGGGACTGGATCCTCCGGAGACGCGCGAAGACTTTCTGGAAGCGGCTAAGCGGATAAGCGAAGAGATCGACGGCGCCTACGGCTTCGGAATGCGAGGCGCGCGCGGCGGAACTGGTATGATGCTCTCGTTCGTACTCCCTGCCGTCGACAATCAGTGGTTCGATGCCGATGGGCGTAGTACTTTTCGACGTCCTGAGGCAATTGAAGCCGCAAGATGGTATGTTGATCTGTTCCGTGAACATGGGGTGACACCTCCGAGCGCTCCCAGTGATGGGTTCTCCGAAATAATTGAAGGGTTTCAGAGCGGCCTGACGGGGATGCTGGTGCATCATATCATGAGCGCCGAAGGCCACGTCGCGGCACTTGGCGATGATGCCGTGGGTATATCCAAGATGCCTTCAGTCAATGGTGAACGCTGGGTTGAAGCTGGTATGCATCATTACGTCATAGCGAGAGACTCACAACACAAAGATGCTGCTTTTACGTTTGTCTCGTGGATGACGGAGCCGGAGCAGGCGGCTTTTTATGGTCGGTATGTAGGCGCAATCCCTGTGGTTGAGAATGTCGAAGAAGTGGAACCTTACTTCGCAGAGAACCGCTTTGCTCGAACGGCTGCTGAATCGACGGCTTTTGCGTATAACCCGCCGTACATCGAGACACTGGGCGAGTTCTGGGAACAGTCGTGGCCGGCAAATTTCCAGCGCGCACTGATCGGGGAGATAAGTGTCGAAGAAATGATGGAACAGTTCGCTCGAACGGTCGAAGGGCGACAATAAATGTAGCTTGAAGGGGTTGGATGCTCGCGGTTTTCCCGCGAGCATCCCCTGCAATTCTTGCACCGAGGATCCAGTTATGGAGCAGCAAAAGTGTTTGGCCTGAGTTACCCACAACAACGAAAGGTGTCACCTTACCTGCTCTTGTTGCCGGCGTTCCTTGCGATTGCCGGTGTCATTGCGTATCCGATCCTTCGTGCGGTTATCATGTCGTTCCAGAGCTATTCACTGATGAGGCCCGCTGACATTGGATTCATCGGCTTGGGAAACTACGTTCGTGCGATACAAGACGAGGTTTTCTGGTTGTCATTGCGCAACACGGCGGTCTACGTATTCGCTTCGGTCGGGTTTCAGTTCTTGTTGGGGTTGGGTCTTGCCCTGGTCCTGAATAAGCGGTCACTATTGTCAACGTTGTCCAAGAACCTGATGCTGATCCCGTGGGTCATTCCGGGCGTACTGGGTGCGTTCATGTGGCGCTGGTTGTTTAACGCCAACTACGGGTTGATAAACGATGTTCTGTTGCGACTTGGAATTCTGTCCGAACGAATTGCGTGGCTATCGAGGGCTGATACTGCGATGTCGGCGGTCATACTCACCACGGTTTGGCGCGGCATGCCGTTTTTCGCGCTCATGCTGCTGGCTGGATTGCAGGCGGTTCCCGACGACCTTTACGAAGCGGCCAGAATGGACGGAGCCAGGGGGTGGCAACAGTTGTTATACGTTACAGTGCCGGTTATTATGCCGGTGATTGTCACTACAACACTTCTGCGTATCATCTGGACGGCAAACTTCGTTGATCTCATCTATCTGATGACCGAGGGAGGGCCTGGATACAGCACGCAAGTTCTTTCAGTATATACTTTTATGACTGCCAGAAGTACTCTCAATTACGGCTATTCTGCGGCATTATCTATCTTTCTTACCCTTTTTCTGATGCTGGTTGTTCTTATGTACATTGGCCGTGCCAGAAAGGAGGGCATCCTATGACGCCCAAGCGCCACGCCCATCAAGGAATGGAGAGCGCTGGCCATAGATTGATAGGTCTCTACCTTCCCCTCTTACTTTTCCTGCTGTTTCTACTGTTGCCGATTATCTGGACGATCATTACGTCCATCAAGCCTGCTAGCGAGATTATAACGCTGCGGATTCGTTATCTGCCGATTGAGCCTACGCTGGAGCATTACCGAAGTCTCTTTCGCACACTGCCATTTGCAGCCTATTTTCGGAACAGTCTCTTCGTTTCGAGCGGAGCTGCACTGTTCTCGCTGGTACTTTCAACCAGCGCAGCATACAGTGTCTCACGGTTTAGATACCGCGGCCGCGGAATGGTTATGTTGCTCTTCCTGACCTTGAACATGTTTCCGATAGTGCTCCTGTTGATACCATTATTCGTGATCTTCCGAAGTCTTCAGCTGCTTGATACCTACCTGGCCTTGATCATCGCGTATTCAACGTACGCAATTCCTTTCTGCTGCTGGATGTTGACTGGCTTCTTCAATTCCATCCCGCACGAACTTGAAGAGTCCGGGATGGTGGACGGCTGTACGCACGGCATGGCGTTTGTGCGCATTACTCTGCCACTAGCTGCGCCGGCGATGGCCGCGACGCTGATCTACATATTTATCTACGCTTGGAACGAATTCCTGTTTGCCGTAACGTTTACCCGCAGCCTCGCAAGCCGGACCCTTCCGGTCGGTCTGGCGACGCTTATCGGTCAGCATGTACTGAACTGGGGCTTGTTGACCGCTGGTGGCGTTGTGAGTTCTATTCCGGCGATCGTTCTGTTCATGTTCATTCAGAAGTATATGACGGCAGGCTTGACTGCGGGTGCCGTCAAAGGGTAGCAATCAACACAACAGGAGTAGAAGCAATGAAGATCACGGGAGTGAAGACGCTGGCGTATCCGTATAAGAGTCAGCGGCCTCTGGCGGATGCAAATTTCCCATACGGTCAGAAGGAGTGGGCTCATCTTGCAGTTGCAATAAGTACTGACGACGGATTGACTGGCACGGCAATTACATTACCGGCCGCTGAACAGATGATTCATCGGCTGGCGCCGCTCCTTCATGGCCAAGACCCGCGCGGAGTGCGGGGCCTCTGGAAGCAGCTGGTGGACCATGTCTTCAAGAGCGGCAATAGAGGCGTGGCAAGCGAGGCAATCGCGGGGCTGGATCTTGCGCTCTGGGATCTCAAGGCAAAGTGCAACGCTGAGCCGCTCTACAGAACTCTGGGCGCGTCGAATCCGCGGGTAAAAGCATACGCGAGCGAAATCGGGCTCTGCCTCTCAAATGACGAAATCCGTTTCTTCTATGAAGAGATGGCCGGGCTGGGAATTTCTGCAGGCAAGCTGAAAGTCGGCCTTGATCAGGAAAGTGACCTAATACGACTGGCCGTGATGCGTGACGCCTTAGCGAAGAGTGGGGAGAGGGTAGAACTTGCAATAGATTCGAATGAGTATTGGTCGGCCAAGGAGGCCATTCGCCGAATCAGAGAAATCGAGTGTGAGTTCAGCCTCCTCTGGGCGGAAGAGCCCGCGGGGCGATGGGACGCACGCGGCCTGAAGAAAGTCTCGGACAGTATTAAGGCAGCCGTAGCGAGCGGTGAGAACCTTAAGGATGTTCCGGAGTTTGTCCCTCATCTTACGGCCGGCTCGATGGACATTGTTGAGATTGGCAACTATACCTCCGGTATAACCGGGGCCCTGCATGTCGCGGAACTCGCCTATGCATTCGAGATTCCAGTATGCGTGATGAACACTCCCGGGAACTTCATGGGGCATTTCGCTGCGGCGCTGCCGAATCATATGATGATTGAAATCGTCAATGCGGGAATGGAAGTAGGATTCACTGTCGATCATGAGATAAAGGACGGCTGGTTGATTCCGGGAGAGTCTCCCGGCCTCGGTATTACCTTTGATGGCGAGATTATGGCTAGACTGGAGCAACAAGATTCAGCTCCGAAGCAGCAGTTCATCATGCCCGGCCGAAGAGAGGCGGCCGGTCTCTACGTAGTCCCTCCCGGCAAGTCCGATGCGGATCCACGATAATTGCTGCAGCACGAGAGTCATAGCAGAACGAACCTTTAGGACGTAATATGAACCGAGAGAAGCTCGTTGTTGAACAACGCTGGGAACGTCTGCGCTCCGATGCGGATGACATAAAGCAGCTATCCGTGCGCCGGGCTGCGCAGATTCTGTTCGATATGTACCTGATCAACGAGTTTGAGCACGCACTGCTCAGGTTGAAAACCGATGACTGCATCTGGGGCCCCGTGCATACCAGTGTCGGGCAGGAGGCGGTGGCTGCGGCGTCGATCAGGGCGCTGCAGCGCGGTGACAAGATCACCGGCAGCCACCGGGCGCACCATCAGTTTCTCAGTAAGACCATGAGCCACGTGCTGGACGAAGAGTGGGACCCGCTTGAAGACGACATGCCGGCTGACGGCAGCGAGGCGGTTGTACGAACCCTGGGCGAGATCATGGGGCTGGCCAACGGCTACTGTGGCGGCAGGGGCGGTTCAATGCATCTGCGCAACCTGGAAGCGGGAGTACTGGGCACCAACGCAATAGTGGCCGGAGGTATCCCGATTGCCGCAGGCGCGGCGTTTGCCGAGAAGCAGGCAGCAAGCGGCAGGCTGGTGGTCTCGTACTTTGGTGACGGCGCGGTCAACCAGGGCGCCTTTCACGAATCGTGCAACCTCGCCGGGGTCTGGAAACTGCCGCTGATCTTCTTCATAGAGAATAATCTCTACGCGGTGGGCACGCATTCGGATGAGGCCACCGCGGTCCACCTGCTGTCTCAGCGCGCCAACGCCTACAGCATGAACGCCCTGATCGTGGACGGCAGCGATACCGTTGCCATCCATGAAGCAACCCGGACCGCCGCTGATGACATCCGCGGCGGTGGGGGGCCGTGGTTCATCGAAGCGTTCTGCTACCGCAAATATCATCACGCCGGAGACACGCCGGGGAGCGCCTTTGGCTACCGCTCCAAAGAGGAGGAGCAGCAGTTTGAGCAGAACGAAGCGCTCCGCGCGTTCCCCGAGGCGCTGCGTAACGCCGCAATGCTCAGCGACCAGCAACTGGCGCGGCTGAAGCAGAAGGCTGCCGACTGCGTCCAGCAGGCGGTTGATAGCTGCACCAACGCGGGCCCGCCGCGCACCGTCCGTAGCGACCTGTGGCCCGCGGCCGGCAGTGCCGCAGAGGGTGTTCGCAGCAGCGGCGCCGAGCTGGCAGACGTGCACTACGTTGAAGCCTCAGATTTTGAGGCCACAACCAGTATGGTCTTCAGCGACGCGATTGCCGCGGTGACCGGCCGTTGGCTCGAGAATGACCAGCGGGTGGTGGTGCTGGGCGAGGAAGTGGCCAGTTTTGGCGGCGGCGCCTACGGTGCAACCAGGGGGTTGCCGCAGCGTTTCCCGGACCGTGTTCTCAACACGCCGATTTCGGAGGCAGGCTTTGTCGGCCTGGGCCTGGGTGCTGCGATGTCCGGCATGCGGCCGGTGGTTGAAATCATGTTCCCGGATTTTTCTCTGGTAGCCGCCGACCAGCTCTTCAACCAGATCGCCAAGGCGCGCCACATGTACGGCGGAACCACCGACATACCGCTGGTGGTGCGCACCCGGATTGCCACCGGCTGCGGCTACGGCGGGCAGCACTCTATGGATCCGGTGGGGCTTTTTGCGCTGTTTCCCGGCTGGCGGATTGTTGCGCCCTCAAATGCGTTTGACTATATCGGGCTGTTCAACAGCGCTATGTGCAGCAATGACCCGGTAGTGTTCCTGGAGCACCACACGCTGTACAAGAACAGGTACGAGGTTCCAGTGTCCGATCTGGACTACTGTGTTGCGTTCGGCAAAGCGCGCGTCATTCAGTCCGGCGGTGATGTCACGGTAGTCAGCTACGGCGCGATGACTGAACGCTTGCGTGCACTGGCGCCAACTCTGCAACAGCGAGGGGTTGCGGCGGAACTGATCGACCTGCGCACGCTGGACTTCCCGTCGCTGGATTTTGCGACCGTTGGCGAGTCACTGCGCAAGACCGGCTCGCTGGTGAGTGTAGAAGAGGCTGCCGGCGGGCAGTCTATCGGCAACCGGCTGGGGGCAATTATATCGGCGCGCTACTTCGACTATCTGGACGCGCCGTGTTACAGTCTGACGTCGCTCGATGTTCCCAATTCGGTTTCTCGCGTGCTCGAGGCCGAAGCGATGTTGGATGACGAGACAATTGTCGATACGCTGGTCAAGGCAGCCGAACGCCGGCTATTGTGAACCACACGAGTAAGAACGAGGAGAGGACCTATGAGTAACCCCGCACTCGAATTTGCCGATGCGCGAATCCACCCGGACAAACTGAAGAGCTTCTGTGTGGAGGCGATAGAGGCATCCGGACTGTCGCGCCAACACGCCGAGCAGACCGCCGAAGTACTGGTGACCACCGATACCTGGGGAACCTTCAGTCACGGAAGCCGGCAGCTTGTGCCGCTGTTGAACAATCTGCGTAAAGGCGGGCTCAAGGCTGATGCGCAGCCCGAGATTGTCGATCAGGGCAGCGGCTTTGTGGTGGTGGACGGCCACTTTGCCATGCCGATGGTTACGTCGCGGCTGGCAATGCAGGCGGCCATCGACAAGGCGCGCAGCGCGGGTATCGCCTACGCCGCGGTGCGCCGCAGCGGTCATTACGGAGCTGCGGGCTACTACGCCGTAATGGCGGCAGATCAGGACATGATCGGCCTCTCGATGACCAACGTGGATGTCTGCATGACCGTTCCCGGTGCGCGCGCCCCGGTCATCGGTACCAACCCGTTGGCGTACGCGGTTCCCGCCGGCACAGAGCGCACGGTGTTCCTCGATATCGCTACCAGCGTGGTGGCTATCAGCAAGGTTATCGCGGCCAAGACTGCTGGCAAGCCGATTCCCGAGGGCTGGCTGGTGGACGATCGCGGACGCCCGACCACCGATACCAGCACCTACCCGGACAAGGGTGCTATTCTGCCGATGTCCGGTCATAAGGGCTACGGTCTGGCGCTGATGATCGAGATCCTGTCGGGCGTGCTGACCGGAGCTTCCTTTCTCTCGGGCGTGAAGCCGTGGCTGGCGCCGGATCCCGAACCTGCCGATGAGGGCCACGCGTTCATCGCAGTGAATATCGAAAGCCTTATGGGGGTGGAGACGTTCAAGGCGCGCATGGACGCCATGATCCAGGAAGTGCGATCCGCGCCGCTGGCAGAGGGAGCAGAGCGCATCTACATGCCCGGTGAGATGGAATGGGAACGCCGCGATGCAGCCTACCGGCAGGGGTTGCAGCTTCCGGACTACGTCCTGATCAATCTATTCAACGTGGCCGAGCAGACCGGCCTGACCGACGAGCTTGCCGCCCGGTTTGACAAGGAGTAATTGATGGCACTGGTATCGATCAATCCAGCTACCAACGAGACAATCCGTGAGTACGCGGAGTTTCGTCCTGAAGAGGTTGCCGCAGCTGTGACGGCCTGCGGTGAGCGCTTTGCCAGCTGGCGCCGCAGCTCCTTTGCCGAGCGCGGCGCCGTACTCAAGCAAACCGCCGACCTGCTGCGCCGCCGTAGCGGCCAGTACGCAGCGTTGATGACCCAAGAGATGGGAAAGCCCATTCGCGACAGCCGGGCCGAGATCGAGAAGTGCGCCTGGGTCTGCGAATACTACGCCGAGAACGCCGAGCGCTTTCTCGAGCAGGAAGATGCGCCGACCGAAGCCAGCCGAAGTTTTGTCAGCTACCAGCCGCTGGGGGTAATTCTGGCTGTCATGCCGTGGAATTTTCCCTTCTGGCAGTTCTTTCGATTTGGCGCGGCCGCCCTGATGGCCGGTAACTGCATTGTCCTCAAGCACTCCTCAAACGTTACCGGTTGTGCCCTGGCAATCGAAACGCTCCTGAGTGACGCAGGGCTGCCGGAGGATGTCTTCCGCACCCTGGTGATCGGCAGTGGCCAGGTTGCCGCGGTAATCGAGCATCCGGCGGTCGCGGCGGTGACCCTGACCGGCAGTACACCCGCGGGGCGGGCCATCGGCAGCAAATGCGGTGAGCAGCTCAAGAAGTGCGTGCTGGAGCTGGGTGGAAGCGATCCGTACGTGATACTGGCGGACGCCGATCTGGAGCAGGCGGTACCGATGTGCGTGACCGCGCGACTGTTCAACTCCGGTCAGAGCTGTATTGCCGGTAAGCGCTTCATCGTAGTGGAAGCGATTGCCGACCGCTTTGAGCAGATGTTTGTCGAGCAGATGGCGGCAAAGCTGATGGGTGATCCGATGGATGAAGCTACCGATATCGGGCCGCAGGCGCGCGTCGATCTGCGTGATGAACTGCACGCTCAGGTGCGGCAGAGTATCGAGCGCGGGGCACGCTGCCTGCTCGGTGGCGAGATCCCCGCATCTCGCGGCGCGTACTACCCGGCAACCGTGCTGTCAAACGTGCGCAAGGGAATGCCCGCCTATGACGACGAGCTCTTCGGTCCGGTGGCCGCAGTAATCCGGGTCACGGACGAGGCCCAGGCTACCGAGGTTGCCAATGACACCTTCTTTGGCCTCGGCGGTGCCGTGTTCAGTGCTGATACCGAGCGTGCCGCCCGTATCGCCGAGGAGCAGATAGACGCGGGATGCGTATTTGTCAACCAGTTTGTGCGCTCGGATCCGCGGCTGCCGTTTGGCGGCATCAAGGGCAGCGGCTACGGCCGGGAGCTCTCCCATTTCGGAATCCGCGAGTTTGTCAATATCAAGGGTGTCTGGGTGCAGTGACGCCACCTCGGTGCCCCTGCAGGCTCCAAAAAAACACAATTTTGGCACCAGTCAAAAATAATTGACAGATCAGCTCAGGACGCCCTATACTTCTAGCGTTGTAGTATACAACTTATATATTACAAACACTCAAAGGGAGGCTTTCATGAAGAAACTCACCGTACTATCGCTTGTGCTGATAATTGTCGTCAGCGGACTGGCATTTGCCGGCGGAAGGGCTGAACCGGCAACCCAGGAATTGAGCTGGGCTCACGTCTACGAACCCGATCTTCCGTACCACCAGGAGGCCGTCTGGGCGGCAGACCAGATTGCCGCGCGCACCGATGGTCGCTATTCAATCCAGGTATACCCGGCCTCGCAGCTCGGCAGTGAATCCGAGATTTCCGAAGGATTGGGACTTGGAACGGTTGATATGATCTACGCCGGCGCTGCGTTTCTTTCCGGTTCGTACGGACCGATTGCTATTGCCGAGGCACCGTTTGTGTTCCGCGGATTTGACCACTGGATGGCGTTTGCCGACAGCGATCTGATGGAAGACCTGGCAGCCGGCTATCGAGACGCTACCGGGCACCACATCGTTACTCCAACCTACTACGGTACTCGCCATGTGAGTTCCAATAGACCGATTCGGACTCCGGCTGACATGCAGGGACTCAGCATCCGCGTTCCCGATGCGCCGCTCTACCTGATGTTCCCGCGCGCGGTTGGCGCCAGCCCGACACCGGTTGCGTTTGCCGAGGTCTACCTGGCGCTGCAGCAGGGCGTGGTAGAGGCGCAGGAGAACCCGTTGCCGACTATCCGCGGTATGGCGTTCTACGAGGTCCAGGATTACATTAACCTGACCGGTCATATGACCAACACCCTGATGACGGTGGTTCGCGGCGACCTGTGGGATGCGATGTCCGCTGAAGACCAGGCCATCTTCACCGAAATCATCAATGAAGCGGCCGTCCGCAGCTCGGAGGCTATCTATCAGGAGGAACTCGAGCTCGGCGAATGGTTTGAGGCGCAGGGCCTGACCGTGATAGACGTGGATCGGCAGCCGTTCATGGATGCAGTTGAGCCTATGCTGACCGGTCCGGATGCTACCTGGTCCGCCGATCACCTGAGCCGCATGCAGCAGATCCGTTAACCACGGCTGTAGCGAATCATCGGCCGGCCTGCTTGTGCGGGCCGGCCGCTTTGCCGCCTCGCGCCGTGTACCAAAATTCTGTCACCTGACGAGGGGAAACCATGACTGACCACAGCCCACCGCCGGAAGGGGTAAGCGGCAGCGACGAGTTGATCGAGCTGATCAAAGAGCAGACAGCCGCCGAGCCGGATTTCTCGTATAGCGATTATAAGGTTGAAGACTACGTTGCGCTGGGGGTCTTCTGGATCCTGGCATTGATCGTCTTCTCGCAGTTTTTCACGCGTTACTTCCTCGGATTCTCATTTGCGTGGACCGAAGAAGGCGCGCGCTACCTGCTGGTGTGCGTGACATTTCTCGGTTCGGTTATGGCAATTCGGCGCAACTCGCACATATTTGTGGAGTTCTTCTATCGCTACATGCCGCGCACGGTTGGCCGAATACTGGTAACCGTGGTCGATCTGATTCGGGTGCTGTTCCTGGCTGTTGGCGTGCGCCTGGGAATCCGTATCATACCAAGAACCATGAACAACTTCCTCAGTACCGTCCGGATTCCGCTGGCAGCGGTCTACTCGATTGTGCTGATCGGGTTTGCGCTGATGCTGTTTCGTGCCGTACAGCTCGCTATCAGACACTGGAAAGACAACTATGTTCCGATGTGCCGCGAAGACCGTGGTGACCCCACTGCCACCACTGCTCCCAATACCCCCACTATCTGAGGCGAGGGCAATCCAGTGATAGCCGTACTTTTCATTTCAATCTTTGTGATGTTGATCATCGGTGTTCCTATTGCCATGTCGCTCGGGGGCGCCTCGATGCTGTGGGTCTACCTTGCGCAGCGCATACCGGATTTCATTATCCTGCAGCGCATGGTTGGTGGGGTCAACAGTTTCCCGCTGCTGGCGGTGCCGTTCTTCATTCTGGCGGGCAACCTGATGAACGCCGCAGGGCTAACCACGCACATCTTTGCCTTTGCACGCTCGATTGTAGGCTGGATGCGCGGTGGTCTGGGCCATGTCAACGTCGGCGCCAGCATCATCTTTGCCGGTATGTCCGGCGCTGCGGTTGCCGATGCCGGCGGGCTGGGTACAATCGAAATCAAGGCGATGACTGATGCCGGTTATGACACCGATATATCGGTGGCTATTACGGCCGCCTCTTCAACCATCGGTCCGATTATCCCGCCGAGCCTGCCGCTTGTGATCTATGGTGTTATTGCGCAGGCCTCAATCGGGCGGCTGTTCATTGCCGGTATTGTACCGGGGCTGCTGATGGGTGTGTCGCTGATGGTGTTGATCGCGTGGTACGCGCGCAAGCGCAACTATCCGCGCGATGCGCGGTTTACCGTGCGTCAGATGGTGGTAAGCCTGTGGCGTGGCTTTCCCTCGCTGCTGACGCCGGTGATCATCATCGGCGGAATTGCGTTCGGTGTCTTCACACCAACCGAGGCCGCGGTGGCAGCATCGGCCTATACCTTGATCCTCGGGACATTGATCTACCGGACACTGACCTTCAAGAAGATCATGCAGGTCAGCATCGACACGCTCGAGACTACCGCAATCATTCTGTTCATCGTTGCAGGCGCGGCCATCTTTGCCTGGATTCTGACGCGGCTGCAGGTACCGAGTCACTTTGCCGCGCTGCTGCTGTCGATCACCGAAAACCCTATCGTATTGCTGCTGCTGCTCAACCTGGTGCTGTTCATCGTCGGGTTCTTCATGGAGACTATCGCGGCGATCACCATTCTGGTGCCCGTTCTGCTGCCGATTGCGCTGCAGATCGGGGTAGACCCGGTGCACTTCGGAATCTTCATGATACTCAACCTGATGATCGGGCTGCTGACACCACCGGTTGGCATGGTGCTCTACGTCCTGTCGCGCGTGGCCAAGATCCCGTTTGAGCGCTGTGCAAAGGCTACCGCGGTCTTCATCATACCGCTGGTGATTGTGCTGCTGCTGGTTACTTTTGTACCGGCGCTCTCGCTCTGGCTTCCGGGCGTGTTCTTCGGATAGGGGAGGGATCAGTGCTGGCGTTGGTAAAGACGGACAAGGGCCCCGGCAACATGCAGATCCGAGATGTTGCAGAACCTCAGGCGGGACCGGAGCAGGTAAAGATTAAAGTTGCAAACACCGGAATCTGCGGTTCTGATCTGCACATCTATCACTATGACATTGATATTCCAATCAACCCACCGGTGGTCACCGGCCACGAGTTTGCCGGAACGGTGGTTGAGGTCGGACCGGGTGTCAGGCGCTTCTCGCCGGGCGACAGAGTAACCTCGGAGACCGCCTTCAGTTACTGTGGCACGTGCCGTTACTGCAGCAGCGGTTTCTATAACCTCTGTCCCGAGCGGCGCACGCTGGGGTACTGGTACAACGGCGCGTTTGCCCGCTACACGGTGGTACCTGAAGATCGGGTGCACCGGTTGCCGGATAACGTCGGTTTCAGCGCCGGCGCTATGCTCGAACCGTTGGCGTGTGTAACCCACGCCGCCATCGATCTGACAACCATAGAACACGAAGACTGGGTCCTGGTGACCGGCCCCGGGGCAATAGGCCTGCTGGCGCTGCAGGTGGCGCGCGCTCAGGGGGCGCGGGTCATTGTGGCCGGTTCCTCGATAGACCATGATCGCCTGCGGGCAGCAGCTCAGCTGGGAGCAGAACGCACAATCGATGTAAGCAGCGGAGATCTCGATGCACTGGTTGCCGAGGTCACCGACGGACAGGGTGTCGACGTGGTGTTGGAGTGTGCCGGGGCAGCCGCGGCGGTTGATAGCGGGCTGAACCTGATTCGCAAACAGGGCCAATTCATTCAGGTGGGGCTGTTTGGCAAGCCGATATCGGTGAACTTCGAGAAGATCTGCTTCAAGGAGCTCAGGGTCAGCGGATCGCTGGGATCAAAACGCAGCTCGTGGCTCGCCGCTATCCAGCTGCTGGCGGACGGGCAGGTTCAGACCGATCCGCTGATTTCGCACGAGTTGCCGCTGACCAGGTGGGAAGAAGCGTTCAAACTGTTTGAAAGCAAGTCCGGATTGAAGCTTATGCTTCAACCACAGGAATAGTTCGATGTCACCTGATACAACCATTATCGCGGTTGAGCCCTTCATTCTGCACGTCCCGGTAACCGGCAACATGATCCAGGACAGCACGCACACGCTAACTCACTGGGGCGTAGTGGGTGCCCGAGTCCGGACCGCCGGCGGCATAACCGGCTACGGATTCAGCGGAACGCACGCCCATCTCGCCTCGGACCGGCTGATAACAAGCTGTATCAGCGATTGCTACGCCGCGCTTCTGATTGACCAGGACGCGTGTGACGTACAGCGGCTGTGGAGTGCTCTGTACAACTGCGCCCCGATTCAATGGGTCGGCCGAAGCGGCATCACGCATCTGGCAATTGCCGCTGTTGACACCGCGCTGTGGGACATCAAAGCCAAAGCCAGCGAGCAGCCTCTGTGGAAGCTGCTGGGAGGCGCTACCTGCAACCGGCTGGAGGCCTACAATACCGACGGCGGCTGGTTGAGTCTTGACAGTCAAACGGTTGCCGACAACTGCCGCAGGCTGGTCCAGAGTGAGGGTTACCGCGGCGTGAAGATCAAAATCGGGACCGATGATCCGCGCGCTGATCTCAGGCGCATAGAAGCGGTGCGCGCGGCAATCGGACCGGACGCTACGCTGGCTGTTGACTGCAACGGACGCTGGAACCTGACTACCGTACTGTCGGTGGCTCCCCGGTTGCCCGACTTTGACGTTCTGTGGATTGAAGAGCCTCTATTCTACGATGACCTCCCGGGGCACGTCCGGCTGGCGCAGGCAATGCGTACACCGATTGCCGTGGGCGAGCAGCTCTACACCCTGGACAGTTTCCGCGATTTCATATCTGCCGGCGCGGTCCACTGGGTGCAGCCCGATATGACCCGTCTGGCCGGAATCACCGAGTGGCTGAGGGTCGCTGACCTGGCGCTGGCCTATCACCTGCCGGTGGTGCCGCACGTTGGAGACATGGGACAGGTCCACGTACATCTGTGCTACGCGCATCCCGCCGCTACCCGCCTGGAGTACATTCCGTGGATCAAGGACTGTTTTGAAGAACCAATTGTGGTTGACTCCGGCTACTACGCGTTGCCGCGGCTGCCGGGGGCGGGTACAACCCTGCGGCCGGAGGCTATCGAGCGCTACGGCCTGGAGCTATGGTCATGAATATCAATGTTACTTCACCAACCGAGCAGCTGGCCGAGATTCGCGACGAGTGGAACCGGCGCACGGCAGAGCCGTCGGAAGACCTGCTGGACCGCATCGATGACGGCCGCATAAGCGACGCAACCGCACACGTAATCTTCCGCGCTGAACCTGCGGAACGCGCAGCGCTTGTCGATAGCCTGGTGCAGCGGTTGCCGGGGCGTTTTCACGACAGCGGCGCGCCGCGCAGGCAGCAGATTCTGGAGTTCTGCGTCAAGCTGGCGCTGGATCTCGGCAGCTTTCTGCCGGCGTGGCGATCCGCTGCAGTGCAGCCTGAAGCCGACCTCGCCGGCAGCGTGCTGTCGTTGTGCGAACGCCTCAGCCGCGCCGACAGCGCCACGGCAGGTGAGCTGCAGCAGCGGCAGCGCTCCGACTTCCTGGCGCGCCTGCATGCCGAAGCGGTCACCGATGCGGCCGAGGCACAGCGACTCGCCAATGAAGCGTTTGGTTCCGGTCTTGGTGATTACGTGCGCGGCATGTGGCGCTACTACGCGTCATCCAACATGCGCCGCGCCGCCGCGATGTACCTCAGCGGAGAGACAACCACCGCACTGGGCAACGATTACGCCGCGTTTCTTGACCATGCGCTGCGCGTCGGCGTCAGCTCGCAGACAACCAATCCGGTGCTGATAAAGCTCGCCTGGGATACCGACAAGCCCGGCTGGGACTCGCGCATAGACGCCATCATTCGGGGCAGCTACGATCTGCAGCAGATCCGCGCTGCGCTGCAGCAGTCCGATGACGATCGTGACGCTATGCTGCGCCGGATCAACACCCTGGTGACTACCGCGGTGGTGGAGCGCAATTGCCGTCTGCTGCGGGATATCTTCCTGATGACAGACGGCCGCGAGGGCTATCTCAACCTGCAGGTCAGCCCGGATAACTACGCCGACGCCTCAGCCATGGTGCGCCAGGCGGTAGAGGTCTACCAGGACTTACGCACGCGGCTTTCGGGCATACCGAATGTCGTCATCAAGGTTCCCGCCACCCCGGCCGGCAGGGACGCCGCAGCCGAGCTTACCCGCCTGGGGATCGGTGTGACCGTGACGCTGACGTTCTCGCTGTTTCAGACGTGCCCGGTGGCCGAAGTGATACGCAACAGCAACGCGCTGGTCTCCAATATCGCGATCATGAACGGCAGACTGGCGTTTCCCGTGCGCGACGAGCTCAAGGCAAACGGGGTCACCGGCGGTGAAGAGGCCGCGCGCTGGGCCGGCGTTGCGGTGGCACGCAAGGCGTTCCGGCGGCTCTACAACCCTGTGAGCGAAGGCGGGATGGGCATCGATCGCAGCCGGGTGCGGCTGCTTATTGCTTCGCTGCGGATCTACGATGACTGGTTGCCCGACATCAGCGAGCTGTGGGGAGTTCCGGCTATCACGGTGTTTCCCAATGTCAGGCGTGCGCTGGACGCCCATCCGCGGCAGATCGACGGCAACAGTGTGGTGAATGCCACTCCGGCTGAAGCCATACGGACAATGCTGTCCAGCGAGCTGTTCCGCCAGGCGTGGTGGACCGAGGAAGACGGCGCCGAAACGGCCCCCAGAGAGCCTCTGAGCCTGGCGGACGGGAATGACGAAGCAGTGGCGGCGTGGAAGCCGGTGCGCCAGACCCTGGATCAGTTCATCGACGGCTACAGCGTTATGAATAGCATGATCCTCGAACGGCTGACCCATCTGGTGAGGTAGGAGACTATGAAGCAACTACGTTTTGGCGCGCTGGAGATAGATCCCCGGCGCAACCCGGCAATCCTGGATACCGGATCGTGGCAATTTGAACACGCGTGCGCCACCGTTGACCGGGTTGCCGCTGAGTTCTTTGCCGCTATCGGCGGGCTGAACGGCGAGCGTCTCCCGGCGCTTGACCGCGAGCGCTTTTCCTGCGATCAGCTGCAGCTGTTTCCGGGCTCGTTTGTACGCAGCAACGGTAGCCGCTGGTTTCTGGCGCAAACCGTTGCGGACGGACAACGTGTTCTGCTGGAGTTCAACTCGGCAGCGGCCAATCAGCGGGTGTCAACCAGCGCTCACAGCCGTAATCTGGGCGACGGCAAGCGGCTGCACGTCCATCCGACCGATGCCGCTACGCTGCATCGCTACTTTGCTGCGGTGGACCCGGAAAAGGGACCGCGGCCGCTCGGGGCAGTACCGCGCATGGGGATCGGAGTGCGCCATTCGGTCTACATGTGGCCGGGAGCGCTGCAGGCGATGCATCGCGGTTCGTTCTCGGCAAATCTGATCCAGAACTCGGTGCGCGAACTGCATCTGCTGGAGACCCTCACCGAGGGCCGGCCGTCTCGCGAGAACTACCTGTTCAGTTTTGGCAGCATACAGGAGGGCCACGCGGGCAGCACCTTTGAGGGACTCTGGGTAGCCGGCGTGCTCGAAGCGCTGGCCTCGGCGGGGTTGCCGCGCTACGGTGCTGACGCCGACCATATCCAGGTCAAGCGCGGTGCTGATGGGCTCAGCCGCGCCCGGCTCTACCTGGAAGCTGCGCGCTACTATTCCTTCTATACCCTCGATGTCTCCGATGTGCTGAACTATCACGCGTTGTGGGCGTTCTCCGCCGCCGATGCCGACCGGTTTCTGACCGAGGCGCTGCCCGATCAGCAGCAGCGCCGCGACATTCTGGCGTATCACGGCCGCGAGCGCTGGTTGTTCGGGCAGACGTATCGGCTGAACGAAGCCGAGATCGGCCTGCTGGTGGGCAAGTACTGGGCGGCGCTTGAAGCGGTTGACCAGATGGTCGCCCAGCTGCAGTCGCTCAAAGAGGGCGAGGGCTTCGATCTGGAAATAAGCATTGACGAAACACCCGCCGAGATTCCAACGTTCAACGCTATCACCGGGGAAGCCGAGCTTCTTTTCCTGATGCTCGAGATCCGCCGGCGCGGGCTTCCGGTGACGCATCTGGCGCCCAACTTCGGCATAGAAAAGGGTACCGACTATCGGGGCCCCGACGGGCTCGAAGGGCTGGAGCACCGTTTTCACCGCCTCTATCTGCTGGCCTCGGAAATGGGTTTTTTTCTGGATTGTCATTCCGGCGATGATCTCAGTCAGGCCACCAGGCAGACCGTGGGGCGTGCGTGCGCCGGGCGCGTCCATTTCAAGGTTTCGCCCTCGCTGCAGGTACTCTTCGCCGAAACGCTCTACGATATGTACCCGGAGCGATTTGAGTGGTGGTGGAACGACACTATCGCCTGGGTACGGCGTGAGGCTGAGGCCGGATCACCGTTTGCAATCGACTGTCTGAGAGCCTACGAGCGCAGCCCGGACCCCCGCCCGCACCCGAATCACGCGCTGTTTGAGCATTACAATTTTGCCTCGGTAGGCCGGCGTGACGCCAAAGGAGCGTTTGTGAATCGCGAGCGGTTCTACAATCTGGAAGCGGAGTTCGAGCGCGAGATCGCACGGCGGGTGGCAGAGCGTCTGGTTGCCGTCGCTGAAGACGTATTTGACCATCCCCCGGCGTACTAGCCACCAAGGAGCAACGCGATGGAGCAGAGGTTCAATGCAAAGCAGGCCCTGGTAACCGGCGCTGCACAGGGCATAGGCCGTGCGGTGGCGCTGCGACTGGCCGGCGAGGGTGCAGACGTAGTTGTAGCGGATATCGACGCCCAACAGGCTGCCGAGGTCTGCAGCCAGATTGTGGCGCTGGGACGCCGCAGCCAGGTGGTAACGGTTGATCTCGGCAATGTAGAGTCGATCAGGCAGATGGTAGAGCAATCGATAGCGTACCTGGGCCGAATCGACATCTTTGTCAACTGTGGCGGAATCGTACATAACACTCCGCTGCTGGAGATCGAGCAGGAGGATTGGGATCGCGTCATCGACATCAACCAGCGGGCGGTAGCGTTCTGTACCAAGTTTGTTGGGCGGCACATGGTTGACAGGGTTCCCGATGAGGTCAAGGCGCAGGGCAAGTCCGCTGTCTGCCACGGCAAGATCGTCAACTTCTCGTCGATATCCGGCCGGCGCGGCCGTCCGTTGCAGGTGCACTACGCGGCCAGCAAGGCGGCGGTTATCAGCTTGACGCAGTCGGCGGCGCTGGCCTTTGCTGCCTACAATATCAACGTCAACGCTATCTCACCGGGGCCGGTGCGCACCCGGATGTGGGATGTAAACGTTATCGAGAAAGGCCGCATCTTTGGCCGCGACGCCGAGAAGGAAGCCGAGCAGTTCATAGAGCAGGTGCCGTTGAAGCGCGCCGGTACGGTGGATGACATGGCGGTGGCGGTGGCTTTTCTCTGTTCCGGCGATGCAGACTTCATTACCGGCCAGACGCTGAACGTTGACGGCGGATTTGAGATGGGCTGAGCCTGTGGACGCTCCCCGCAGACCGCCGCTGCCGCAGCGTCCGCTGAGAGTGGTGCAGATCGGTGAAGGCAACTTTCTGCGCTGCTTTATCGGCTGGATGATAGAAACGGCCAACAACGCCGCAGTGATGGACAGCGCAATTGCGGTGGTGCAGCCGCTGCCCGAGGGCAGTATCGAGACGCTGCGCCGGCAGGACGGCCTGTACACCGTGATCCTTAAAGGTCTGCGCGACGGAGTCCTGCAGACCGAGATAACGCTGATCACGGCGGTCCAGGCCAGCATAGACCCCTATACGCAGTGGCAGGAGTTCCTGGCACTGGCGCGGGTGCCTACAATCCGCTGGATGGTCTCCAACACCACCGAAGCGGGCATCGTCTACCAGCAGTGCAGCATGACTCCCCACAGCTGCCCGCAGTCGTTCCCGGCCAAGCTGACGATGCTGCTCTACGAGCGATTCAATCATTTCCATGGCTCCACTGAGGCGGGGCTTCACATCCTCCCCTGCGAGCTCAACGCGTCCAACGGCAGCACGCTGCGCCGGATTGTCCTGCAGCACGCCGAGGATTGGCAGCTGTCTGCGGCCTTCAGGACGTGGCTGGCCGAGAGTAACCGGTTCTTCAACACCCTGGTTGATCGTGTTGTGCCGGGGTATCCCAGGGACGAGGCGCAGAGCCTGGAGCAGGAGCTGGGCTATCGTGACCAGTTGATGGTGGTTGGCGAATCGTTCCACTGCTGGATCATAGAGGACCCGTACAACCTCACGCTGGACCTCTGCCTGGAAAAGGCCGGCCTGGCGCTGACCAGGGTTGCAGACCTTGGCCCCTATCGCGAGCGCAAGGTGCGCATTCTCAACGGCGCGCACACCGCTACGGTTCCCGCCGCCCTGCTGGCCGGACTGGCCACCGTGCAGCAGATGGCCGAGCATGAGGTCTTTGGCCCGCTGATGCGCAGAATGCTGATGGATGAAGTAATACCTCAGCTGACGCTGGATCAGGACGAGTCACGACGCTACGCCGAAGACGTACTGATCCGTTTTGCCAATCCGGCCATTCGCCACTACCTGGCCGATATCGCGCTCAATTCGGTTGCCAAGTTTGCTGTCCGCGTTGCGCCGAGTATCGCTGCCTACCAGCAGGTCCACGGAGCACTACCGCCGATCCTCAGCTTCTCGCTGGCGGCGCTGATTATGCTGTACCGGGCCTGTGCTACGTCCGAGACCGTTGAGCAGCCGATCAGGGACGATCAACAGGTAATAGAGACGTGTGCGGCTGCCTGGCGTGATTTCAGCCGCAACGGGGATTGGGTCGAGCTGTCGCGCCGGTTGGTGCCGCCGGCGTTTGGTGACCAGGTGCCACCGGTGGGCCTGATCGAGCACACAGCCAGGCAGTTGGCGCAGATTGAGCGTGACGGGATTGCCAACGTTGCGCGGTTACTGTTGGCTGACTAACCGCGCAGGTGCTTGAGCGCCAGCAGCGCTGCGCCTCCCATAGAAGACTGTTCCTTCATGAGGTAGCTGGAGTTGCGCATCCATCGCTCCTTGGCCTGCAGTATCGCCTGGTTCACCGCACCCCCGGTCACAAACGTAGCGGCGGCCAGCGGCAGCTCGAGCGCTATATCGCGCAGGTGCTCGCGCTGATATTGGCACAACCCGCGTACCAGCGCCGCCAGTAACTCTTCGCGCGTGGTCTCCTCGGTCATACCGCGAAACGCAGCGGTCAGGGGCTGCTGCGAGTAGCGCGAGCCCATCAGGTACGGTACGTACTCAACGCTGCTGCTGCGCTCGAGCCACTGAGCCACGGCGCTGGGAACAAACTCGTCGAAGAAGGTCTGCAGCGGCATTTCGCTGCAGAACAGGCGCTGGAACCATTCGTACGCCTTGCCGCCGGCGTTCATCACGTAGAGGGTCAGCCAACGATCGGGCATGACGTGTGCACGTACGTTGTAGCGGGTGGAGGGAATACAGCGTGGCAGGCACACCAGTGATATCTCGCACGTTCCGTTCACGTTGAGCACCTGGCCCGGTTTCTCCATACCCAGCGAGTAGGCCGCTACCACCGCATCGTTGCCGCCGATTACAACCGCGGGACGTGCAGCCAGGCCCAGCTGCGATGACAGTTCACTGCTGACCCTGCCGGGACTCTGGCTGCTCTTCAACAGCGGCGGCAGCTTCTCCGCGGCAACGCCCATTTCAGCGGCGATCTCCAGATTCCAGCTGAGGTCGTTACGGACCGTGTTGTACAACCCCGACAAAGAGGCCGAGGATGGATCGATTGCGGTATTGCCGCTGAGCCACAGTGCAATCGCAGAGTTACTGTGGCCAAAGCAGGCCGCGCGTTCAAAGACCTGCGGCTCGTGATCCTTGAGCCACAGGATGCTGGCCAGCGAGCAGCCGCCGGCCACCGGCATATTGCCGGTCTTCTCCAGCAGAGTCTGCATGCCGATCCGTTCGATAATCCGGGCGGCCTGTTGCCGTGAGCGCTGATCGAGCATCAGGATCGAAGGATAGAGCGCCGTTCCGTCCGCGGCCAGGGCGGTGAGTCCGGGAGTTGTGCCGGAAAGCCCGATTGCCTCCACGGTTGCAATTTCTGACTCCAGCGCCTTGCAGCCGCTGACAAACGCGCTCTTCCACTTTTCTGAGTCTATATCGCTGAACAGGCCGTTGTTGTACGTGCGGATCGGGTACGATTGCGCGTACTGGTCCAGCAGCAGCAGCGGATCGGGGCCGTCCTGCGTCTCATAGACCGCCATCTTCAGCGCGGTTGTTCCAATATCAACGCCCATTACACGCGCCATGCTACAACGCTCCTTCGCGCTGCAGTGCGCTGCGGATGGCGGCTAAATCGCTATCGCTGAGCGGGGGAATCGGCGGCCGCGGCTCGCCGCCACGGTAGCCGCAGAGGTTCATGGCTGCTTTTACACCGGCAACGCCGTGAGAACCGGAGACCGCCGCATTGAGGCGTACCAGGCGATTATGCAGCGCCTGTGCTGCCGGGAAATCCCGGTCGACAAAGAGCTGATAGAGCCGGCAGCACAACTGCGGCACGGCGTTTGCAAGTGAGACAACTCCTCCGCCGGCGCCCGATTGCAGTCCCGGGTAGAGGAAGGTGGCCGATCCCGCCAGCACCGTGAAGCTGCCCGCAGACTCCTCGCAGCGCGCTATGTAGGCAAACGGTCCCGCCGGGCCGGAATCCTTGATACCCGCTATCGCACGGTGGCGCGCCAGATCTGCCACGGTTGCCGGCGCGATGGCAATTCCGTTGAGGAAGCCGGGAGCATTGTAGAGTACCAGCGATAGCGGTGACCAGTCCGCCAGCTCAGTGAAGAAGCGCTTCACAACCGGTTGCGTCATACTCTTGCTGAAGTACGAAGGTACCTGAACCGCGGCGTACTCAAATCCCAGGTTGTGGACCCGCTCGATGGCAGCCCTGACCTGCGCCGTGGATTCTGCGGACACCCCCGCGATCACGGTCTTGGTGCCCTTTTCTTCTGCGCACACGCGCAAGACCTCGTACTGCTCGGCGTCAAAGAGACTGCGGAACTCGCCGTTGGAGCCCAGCACGACGTAACCGGTAAGCGCGCTCTGCTCGAGCCGCTGCAGGTTGAAGCGCAGCGCCTCGAGGTCGAGCTGCCCCCCGCGAAACGGAGTTACCAGCGGGGCAAATACGCCGCCCAGCCGCGACGCAGATTCCGGATTGCTGCTACTCATACAGATACCGCCTCACTTCGTCCAGGTAGACAACTCCGCCGGCGGCAAACCCGCTGCGGGGTTTGCGCACGGTAGCGCGTTGGCCGTCCTCGTCACCCAGGCAACTGACAATCAGGTCGGCCCGCCGCAGGTCTTCCTGCCGGGTGTAGTAGTTGGTTGTTGCCAGCACCGGGATTGCGGCTGCTTTGGCCGCCAGAACCCCGTTGCGCGAGTCCTCGACCACCAGGCACTCTGCCGGAGCGCAGCCGGATCTTTCCAGTGCAAGCCGGTATATCTCGGGATCGGGTTTCTTGTGCGAGACAACGTCTCCGGCCAGCACCGCGCTGAACTCGAACTCGCTAAGCATGCTGCGCACAACGGCGTTGGCCGCGCGCTCGTTGGAGGTTGTGCAGATAGCAAGCACAAGGCCGGCATCGCGCGCCTCGCGCATGAAGCGCCGCACGCCGGGGCGCAGCGGTAGACGTCCGTTCTCCAGCATCTGCACCAGGCGGGAGGTCTTGTGCGCGTGCAGCTCCGCGATCAACCCGTCGAGCCTGTCCTCTGCTACCGGTGGCTGACCGCTGATGGAGGTGAAGTAGTGCTTCATGCGCTCTTTTCCGCCGGCTATCTGCAGCAGCTGGTGGTAGAGATCAACATCCCAGCGGTCGGCAAGCCCGAAATGCTCAAAGGTCTCGTTGAACGCCACCCGATGTCCGTCGCGTTCGGTGTCGATTATCACACCGTCCAAGTCAAAGAATACCGCTCTCAGCATTGCTCTTGCTCCTGTAGCTAACGGCGGCCGAGGCGCTACGCCTTGCCGGCCGATCCCAGCAGGTCGATCCATTCACCAACTCGGGCAACGTGGGCGTCCCTGACGGCGCTGTCCAGTTTGCCCGGATTGTACGAGCCGCGCTGCTGTGACAGGTACTCGGCGCTGGTATCGATCAGCAGATGCTTGAGATCGGTCGAGACGTTGTACTTTGCTCCGCCGAGGCCCACCAGGCGCCGTACGATGTCCGCACCAAGGCCGGTTCCGCCGTGGATTACTACCGGTACAAGCGGCTGTCGCTGTGCCAGCAGCTGGACGATCTCGCCCAGCCGCCGGTAGTCGATTTTAGGGTCAGGGGTGCTGTAGACGCCGTGGGCAGTACCGATTGCCGGCGCAAATATGTCTACCGCGCTGCGCTCGACAAACTCCACGGCCTTGTCTACCGGGCACAGCGCCGCATCGTCCTGCACCACGGCAACCTGGTCTTCAACACCGGACACCGTGCCCAGCTCGCCCTCTACAGACACATCACCGCTGCTGCGGCAGTATTCAACAACCTCGCGCGTTACCGCGATGTTCTCGTCAAAACTCAGCTGGGAGCCGTCAATCATGATATTGGTGTAGCCGGCATCAACGCAGCGCTTGCACAGATCGACATCGGTGCAGTGATCGAGGTGCAGACAGACCGGTACCACAGACTCCTCGGCCAGTGCGCGATACGCGCCTGCGATAGTTCGTGGTCCGTAAAAGAGCGTTGGTGTAACAGAGGTCTGGATTATGACCGGTGCGCGCTTTGCGGTTGCCGCTTGCACTACCGCTACCATCTGTACAAAGCTGGTGACGTTGAAGGCCCCTACTGCGTAGCCGCCCTCGGTGGCGCGCCGCAGCATCTCGGTTGCGGAGACCACAGACATGGCAATCCTCCCGATTAACGAACAAGCTGTTCGATGCGCAGTGAAGCTTCCCAGGCCGCCATGATGTGCGCCCGTACTGCTCTCTCGATCTGGGCGGCGTCTCCGGTCTGCAGCGCTTCCACAATTCTGCGGTGTTCAACCGCGGTGCTCTCCAGTCTGCGCGGCAGCCGGCTGGCCAGGATACTGATGCGCTGCTGGTGGTTCATGATACCTTCGTAGAGCTCCATCAGGGTGTGGTTGCCGGTACACTCCACCAGGTAGGTATGGAACTGGCGGTCCAGCGAGAACCAATCGCCCGGGAGCACGCTGTTGCCGGTTCGTGCTTCAAAGGCCTCGGCGAACTGTTTCAAGCGCTCGGGCTCCACGTCCTGGCGCACCATGACGGCAATACCCGGCTCCAAGAGCTGACGGATCTGATAGATCTCGTAGACGTCCTGCACCGTTATGTGAGAGACAAAAGTGCCCTTGCGCGATATAATCGAGACCAGGTTGTCGTTGCGCAGCTTCAACAGCGCCTCGCGCACCGGGGTCCGGCTGGTGCCAAACTCCTGGGCCAGGCGATCCTCGTAGATGGTCTCACCGGGGGACATTTCGCAGTTGACAATCCGCGTCTTGACCGCCTGGTAGATTCGCTGCTGGTTTCCCTGTGCGGGCTTGTTGTGTGATAGCGGGAATGATGCAGTATTGTGTGCTGCGGTTTGCTGCGCCACGTGGTCTATCCCTCTCCCTCGGTCTACCTCAGTGATATGCAATGAGTATATCACGCTTTTTTTAACTATAGTTTGTCTGCCTCCGCTTGTCAACGGCTATTACGGCTATTCCCGCCATCATGTGGTGTGCTACACTTGTGCCGCAATGGCTGCATCGCTGGACAACAAAGTTATCTGGATAGTCGGGGCAAGCGGCGGAATCGGGGGCAATCTGGCGCGTGCGGCATCGGCCGCCGGAGCGCGCATGGTGCTGTCCGGCGGGCCGCAGCAGGAGCTGGCACAGATGGCGGACGAACTCGGCAGCGCCCACGTTGTTGCGCTGGACCTGACCGATTCCGCGGCGCTGGCAGCGGCGGTTGAAGCAGCCCACGCAGTCTTCGGGCGCGTTGATCTGCTGGCACTGAACGCCGGCGTCAGCCAGCGTGCAACCGCAACCGACACGGACTACGCGGTGCTCAGGCACATCATCGATATCGACTTTCTCTCGCAGGCCGAGATCGCCCGACTGACCGCGGCGCGCATGCTGCGCCAGAACGCAGGCGCAATTCTGGTGGTGTCGAGCCTGGCGGGGCTGGTAGCCACTCCGCTGCGCAGCGGCTACTGTGCGGCCAAACACGCAATTCACGGCTACTACAACTCGCTGCGCGCCGAGCTGGCCGACAGCGCGGTCAGCGTCACTATCGGCGTGCCCGGATTTGTGCGTACCGATATCTCGCGCAACGCGGTAACCGCCGACGGCGCGGCGTACGGCCGGCTCGACCCTAACCAGCTGCGCGGCCGCCAACCGGCGCTGGTTGCGCAGCGGCTGTTGCAGGCGGCGCTGGCAGGACGGCGCGAAGTGCGGCTGGCGATGGGATTGAAGGGCCGCCTGGCAATGTTTTTGAGCGCATGTGTTCCGGGACTGTACGCGCGTATCATCGCGCGCGCCCGGGTAACCTGACAAACAGGAGGAGACTTATGAGACCAGTCCAGTGGGGTGTTCTCGGTGTTGCGGATCACTATATCAAGCGGGTGCACCTGCCGGTGCGCGCCAGTGATGTATGCGAGGTGCGCGCGATAGCCTCGCGCTCGCAGCAGAAGGCCGAAGCGGCCGCGGCGCGCCTGGGGATTCCTGCGGCCTACGGCAGCTACGAAGCGCTGCTCGCCGATCCCAAGGTCGAGGCGGTCTACATTCCGCTGCCCAATCATCTTCACCTCGAGTACATCAAGAAGTGCGCCGATGCGGGCAAGCACGTACTGTGTGAAAAGCCGATGGGGATGGACGCCGCGCAGGTTCAGCAGGCAATCGATTACACCAGAGGCAAGGGCGTCATGCTGATGGAGGCATTCATGTATCGCTTTCATCCGCAGTGGACCCACCTGCGCGACCTGGTGCAGTGCGGCGAGATCGGAACGGTACACGCGCTGCAGTCATCGTTCTTCTACAGCAACAAAGATCCGCACAATATTCGCAATATCCTGTCGATGGGGGGCGGCGCAATCTACGATATCGGCTGCTACTGCGTCTCTTCGGCGCGCTTTCTCACCGCCCGCGAGCCCCAGCGCGTGGTTGCGCGCGTAACGCGCGATCCGCAGTTCGGTACCGATATCCTCAGCTCGGGAATCCTGGACTTTGGCGATATACAGGCCACCTTTGTCTGTGGCACGCAGACGTTCCCGCACCAGCATGTCCACGTCTTCGGCAGCGGCGGCTCGGCGTGGGTTGAGGTTCCCTTCAATATCTACCCGGATGTACCGGTGGTGACTATCGTGCGCACCGGCGTGGGTGAGCGCGTGATACAGCACGGACCGCTGGATCAGTACGCTCTGCAGTTTGAGCGTTTCTCGGTTGCGCTGCGCGAATCGGGGCCGGCGCCAACCCTGCCCGAGGACGCGTTGGCCAATCAGAACGTGCTCGACGCGCTGTTTGCCTCGGAGAAGTCCGGCGATTGGCAGCCAGTCGGCTGAGCGCCACGCGGCGCGCAAGAAGTACTGCGCCGGCGAGCGCGGCGCTCAGAGCTTGTCGATCAGCATCGAGCATTTGCCCGACGGAATCGGCAGCGTCTTCTTCTTCTCTCTGAGGATGTCGATGGTGAAGTAGTAGAGTTTCTCGCTCTCGAGGCGGATTTCCCAGCCGCGCCCGCTCTTGTTGCTCAGAATGGTGATCATGTTGCGCTTGAGAGAGAGGTTCTCTATCCCCATGATTTCGAGCGTGGGTACTATCCAGTCAACGGTCTTACGCGGCAGGCTGACGTAGAGCCCGAGAACGTTTTCAATCATCAGCGAGATGGTTGAAAGCGCGGTATAGGTAACAAACAGTGAGCGCGGAAAGTCCTTCTTGCCCGGCCACTGCGCCGGGCCGTCCTTGCGCGGTGCGTACGCTTCCCAGACGGTGCCCTTGTCGCGGCCTTCTGGGTGCAGCGTGTCGAGCATATAATAGAGGTGGCGGATGGCGCACTCGCGCGCAAGTTCGTAGGCGCCGTACTTCTCCAGCCCTTTGATTACCATGAAGGTGAACGGTGGGTAGACCGAGCCGCGGAACCCCATACCCTTTTCACTGAACTCTTCCTCATCGGCTGCCAGCGTCGGAAACGGGTTCTCGGTGCCGAAGGTCTCCGGGTTTGTCAGGTGCGCCAGCATCTTCTCAAAGCGCGCTTCGTTGGGAAGCTCGGCCAGCAGCGGCCAGAACGAGGCAATGGTCTTGACCGGCAGCTGACGCTCGCTCTTGTCTATGTCGAAGTACAGCCCGTGCTCTTCGTTCCACATCAGGTTATTGATGCGCGTCTTGAGCGAGAAGTAGTGCCGCTTGTAGCGGAAACTGATTTCCTTGTCGTTGAGAATATCGCCGAGCTCTGCCATGTAGAGCGCGTTGATTGCCTGCTGCACGTTGAAATCCACCGCGTACTTGGTGCCCTTGCGTGGACTGTTGGTCATCATGGTGGCCGCGAGCGGG
>REDW01000054.1 GCA_007693325.1 Spirochaetaceae bacterium | reverse complement strand
CCGGGTTGACGAACCGGCAACTGACGGTTATTATTTTGACGAGTCAAACATCTTAATATGGATAGTAGTCTTAAAGGATTTGTGTAATGAAGAAACTGATAGTCATCATTGTGACTGGGTTGTACATCGCTGTGACGTTATTGGCCTGCGGCGTTGAAGAAGACGCGGCTGTGGCTGCGGCTGCGGCTGCTGTCGAGTATCCTATCGATATTGTTGCCACCACCGGCATGATTGGTGATATTGTACGTCAAGTAGTGGCGCAGAACGGCTCCGTACACGTGTTGATGGGTGAGGAAATCGACCCGCATCTCTACCGGCCGACGCGCGCCGATATCGCACGCATGCAGCGAGCCGACATAATCTTCTATAACGGCCTGCATCTTGAGGGCCGTATGGGCGACACACTGATACAGCTTGCCCGCACGCGGCCGGTATTCGCGGTTACCGAGCTGGTTGATGAGGCTATTCTGCTCGAAGACCAGGAGTACGAAGCCGCGTTTGATCCGCATCTGTGGATGGATGTCAGCCTGTGGATGAAAGCGGTAGAGGTGGTTACAGCGGCGCTTTCCGAGCTGGATCCGGCCGGGGCGCACGAGTATCGCAGCAATGCCGATGCGTATCTGGCTGAACTCGAAACTCTGGACGATTACGTTCGAGAAATCATGGCCACAATCCCGCGCGAGCGGCGCACGCTGATAACCGCTCACGATGCGTTTGGTTACTTCGGCGAGGCCTACGACATCGAGGTGATCGGCGTACAGGGTATGAGTACCGAGAGCGAGGCAGGGCTGGAAGAGATAAACAGCCTGGTGGATTACGTTGTTGAGAACGAGGTTGCGGCGGTGTTCGCCGAGACTACGGTTCCCGATCGCGCGCTGATGGCGGTCATCGAGGGGGCTGCCGCGCGCGGCCAGCGTGTCCAGATCGGTGGCGAGCTGTTCTCCGACGCCATGGGTGCCGCCGGTAGCTATGAGGGCACCTATGTGGGCATGATTGACCACAACGCTACCACCGTTGTACGCGCGCTCGGCGGAGACGCCCCGGAGCGCGGCTTGCACGGCAGACTCTCTTTGGAAAACCGGTAGCGAGAGCGGCCGATGGAAGGTCAAACCACCAGCGTCAATAATCGGGATCTCGAGCCGGCAACTCCCTCAGCGCCGCCGGCACTGCATGTGCGTGACCTTACGGTTGCCTACCACCGCAAACCGGTTTTGTGGGATGTTGATCTTGACGTGCCGCGGTCACTGGTAGCCGGAATCGTGGGACCAAACGGGGCCGGCAAGAGCACGTTGATCAAGGCGGTACTCGACCTGGTACCACACGCCTCCGGTGTAGTTGAGATTTTCGGTAAACCATATCGCCGTCAGCGTCGCATGGTTGGCTACGTTCCGCAGCGCGAGAGCGTGGATTGGGACTACCCGATAACCGCGCTGGAGCTGGTTGCTATGGGCCTCTACCGCAAGATCGGCTGGTGCAGGCCGGTCAGCGCTCGCCACCGCCGGCGCGCGCTGGAAGGTCTGGAAGAGGTTGGTATGGCCGATCTCGCCCAACGGCAGATCAGCCGTCTCTCGGGCGGGCAACAGCAGCGGATCTTTCTTGCGCGCGCCCTGGTACAGGACGCCGATATCTATTTCATGGACGAGCCGTTTGCCGGGGTAGATGCCTCAACCGAGAAGGCGATCATCGCCATTCTGCAACGGCTGCGCGAGCAGGGCAGGACCGTATTTGTGGTGCACCACGATCTCGAAACGGTGCACGAGTACTTCGACTACCTGATCATGCTCAACATGCGCGTGGTTGCCGCCGGGCCGGTTGCCGAGGTTTTCACACCGCAGAACCTGAAGTGGACCTACGGTGGCCGCCTCACGCTGCTTGACCGTGCAGTGGACGCAATCGGGCAGGGATCGCGCTGATGCTATCTCAGTTGCTACGCGTGCTGAGCCTCGCTGATTACAACACGCGGGTTGTGATGTTTGGCACTATGACGCTGGGGATTGCTGGTGGGGTAGTGGGGGTCTTTCTGTTGCTGCGCCGCCGCGCGCTGCTGGCAGATGCTGTGAGTCACGCTGCGCTGCCGGGAGTGGCGGGAGCGTTTCTGCTGGCGGTGGCGCTGGGAGGCAGTGGCCGCAGCTTACCGCTGCTGATGCTTGGGGCACTGACTGCGGGGCTGCTTGGCATGGCGTGCGTAATGATCATTTCTCGTTTCACCAGGCTGTCACAGGACGCTGCTCTGGGCATTGTGTTGAGTGTCTTTTTTGGTTTTGGTGCGGCGCTGCTGGGTATTATCCAGAAGATGCGCGGTGCGCAGGCGGCCGGGCTGGATTCATTCATCTACGGCAAAACCGCATCCATGATCCGTTCCGACGCATTGCTGATCGGAATAGCGGCGCTGATAGTTATACTGGTGACGCTAAGCCTCTTCAAAGAGTTCAGGCTGTACACGTTTGACTCCGATTTTGCCGCCGGAGACGGCTGGCCGGTGCAGCGGTTGGACCTGTTGCTGATGACTCTGGTAGTGGCGGTAACAATACTGGGGCTGCAGGCGGTGGGCATCATTCTGATTATTGCCATCCTGATCGTGCCGCCTGCGTCGGCGCGGTTCTGGACCGACAGCCTGCGGCTGATGGTGCTGCTGTCTGCGCTGATCGGTGCGCTCGGCGGCTACCTCGGCACCGCTATCAGCGCGATAGCACCGCGGCTTCCCGCCGGTGCGGTTATCGTTACGGTTCTGGGCGCCGCGTTCCTGCTCAGCATGCTGTTTGGACCTTGCCGCGGCGTTATCCACCTGGCGCTGCAGAGCCGGGCGCTGAAGCGCACCACGTTACGCCAGAACCTGCTGCGGGCGCTGTTTGAGTGTGAGGAAGCCGGGGCGCTGCACAGCGAGCAACAGCAGCTGGAGTACCTTTCGGAAATACGCGGCTGGAGCAAGCGTGAACTGCGCAAGGCAATCCGCATGCTGGCGCGATCAGGGTTGATCTATCGCGTTCCCGGCTGTCCGTGGCAGTTCAGCGAAAACGGAAGAACCGAAGCGATGAGGGTTACCCGCAATCATCGTCTGTGGGAGGTCTATCTTCTCGAGCATGCCGACGTGGCAACCGCTCACGTCGATCAGGGCGCCGACTTCATCGAGCACGTACTCGGTGACGCGATGGTAGCCGAACTGGAGGCCTCCTTGCCGCGGTTCGGCAGGACGCTGCCGCAGAGTATCCACGGCCTGACCCGCTTCAACGGGGGCAGTGACGGATGATCTGGACCGCGCTGGACAACTGGATTGTGCTTGCCGGAGCGCTGGCGGGCGCATCGTGCGCCCTGGTGGGAGCCTTTCTGGTTCTCAGGAAGATGAGCATGATGGGCGATGCGATCAGCCACGCGGTTCTGCCGGGAATTGCGCTGGCCTTCATCCTGACCGGCAGCCGTGCAAATGCCGTAATGTTCATTGGAGCGGCAGCTGTGGGAGTAGTGTCAGCCGTTCTGGTGGAGGCGGTGAGGCGCTACGGAAAGCTCGAACACGGGGCTTCGATGGGTGTAGTCTTCACGGTGCTGTTTGCCGTGGGGCTCATACTGATAGAGCGCGCCGCGCGGCACGTTGACATTTACCCAGAACACGTGCTTTACGGTGCAGTAGAACTGGTTCCGCTGCACCTGGTATCAATCGCCGGTCTTGAAATACCGCGCGGTGTTGCAGTGCTGGCGGTGATGCTGATTATCAATCTTGCGGTGGTGACTGTTCTGTTCAAGGAGCTGCGTCTGGCTACCTTTGATCCGGGGCTTGCCACTACGCTGGGGATCAACGCCACCGCGATGCACTACCTGCTGATGACCCTGACCGCCCTGACCACCGTTGCGGCGTTTGAGGTGGTCGGCAGCATTCTGGTCATCGCGATGCTGATCGTTCCCGGAGCCACCGCGCACCTGCTGACGCGCCGTCTGTTGCCTTTTCTGGCGGTTAGCGTGGCAATAGCGCTGTTGGCTGCGGTCCTCGGCCACCTCGCTGCAATCGGGATACCACCGTGGTTTGGATTTGAGGACACCAGCACCTCCGGCGCCATGGCAACCGTTCTGGGTCTGTTCTTTCTGATTGCCTTTCTGGCGGCCCCCGAGGAGGGGGTGATTGCACGCGGTTGGAACCTGGCCGGGCTGCGGCTGTCAATTGTTACCCAGGATGCCCTCGGGCTTCTGGCCCGTGCGGCTGAGGACCCGGCTAACCCCGACGGGAGCTTGTCAGCTTCTGATTTTCGTTCGGTTTCACTCTCCCCGTTTCGTAGCGCAGGCGCCGGCCTCGTGGTGGCACTGGCGCTGTTGCGTGCACGAGGGTTGGTGGCGGTGGACAAGCGGCGATTCCGGCTTACTCAACGTGGCCAGACTGCAGCGCGTGAAGTGCTGCGAGTCCACCGGCTCTGGGAGCGATTCTTCTATGACGAAGGGGGTGTGGAACTGGGTGAACTGCACAGCGCAGCCGACCTGCTGGAGCACTACACCGATTCCGACCTTCGCAAAGCGCTGTCCGACAGGTTCACCGGTCAACGCACCGATCCGCGCGGCAAGCGGATACCCGGGTGACAGTTGCGTTGTGGTCCGGCTATCGATATGATGGACGGCAGCTAAAGGGGCATCGCACACGTGGCGACCAGCACGGTAGAGCAGTACATTAAGACGATCTTCCAGCAGGAAGAACGCGCGCGCGGACGCGTTGTTCAGATGAAGCAGCTTTCCGACGCTATGGCGGTAACGCCAGGTACTGCAACGGCGATGGTAAAGCACCTCGCTGAACGCTCACTGGTGAGCTACGTTCCGCGCAGAGGCGTAGTTCTGACCGCAGAGGGTCGCAAACTGGCACTTACGATGGTACGACGGCACCGGCTGATCGAGACCTTTCTCGAGCAGGTGCTCGGTTACGACTGGACTGAAGTTCACGAAGACGCCGAGAGCCTGGAGCACGCGGTCTCCGAGAAATTCATCCAGCGTATCGACGCCTATCTTGGCCATCCCGAAGCGGACCCGCACGGTGACCCGATTCCCAGTGAGTCCGGCGCAATCGAGCGCCGCACTGTGATCCCCCTCAGTCGCTGCGATTCGGGGGACTCGGTTCGAATATCGCGCCTGCGCAACGATGATCCGGCATTCCTGCTCATGATGAAAGAACAGCGCCTGGTGCCCGGAGAGCTGTTCCAGGTGACTGAAGTGAACAGGACCGTCGGCACTGTCACCGTGCTGCACGCGGACGCCAGCGCCTCGTTTACCATTGGTATCGACAACTGCAGCCGCATCCTGGTTGAAGCAGGTCAGCTCCCCGACTGAAACCGGTCCGCTGCGGCTGCCTGTGGCGGCAAGCCCTGGCGGCACACACCGTGAATACAGTAGTTCTCGATATCGCCGGCGGTCTGAACGGTGTGAGGAGGCACGGTTCGCCACTCGATTGGCTGCGGAGCCTGCAGCGTGTAGACGTAGCCGCGGGTGTGCAGCGCCGCCAATGAAAGGAAGTCTCCGGAAACCGGCGTTCCGAAATCGACCTGGGGGTATTGGTGCCCGAGAACCATCGCCGCGCGTGCGCGTGCAAACTCGGCGAGGGCGTAGGCAGACGGGGCTGGGCTGTCGAAGCTGTCGGCGGGAACCTTGAAGAAGTCCGCTTCATCGGCCGAAATCCAGCCGGATTCTTCGCTGAAGTGATCGAGGTCATGCAACAGCCGTTCGATGGGCTCTTCATCGCGGCGCTGGTCTTCGTAGCAGTAGGAGAGAAACAGTAACAGCGCGGCGTGGTCTTCGAGGAAGTGTCCGGATAGAACCTGTGCGGCAACGCTGCCGTGTAGTACGCGCCCGTCTGTGGTGATGTGACGCTGCAGCAGCGCGTCGCGCACAGAGAACGCCATGCGGCGTGCCGCGATGGCGCCTGGCTGATCGATCAGCATTCGTGACGCGTTCAGTAGCGCAATTCCGGCAAGCGCGTTCCACGATGTCAGCTTCTTCTGATCGGTAAACGGTTGCGGTCGCGCGTGTCTGGCTGCCAGCAGACGCCGGCAGGCCGCGGCCAGCTGCTCCTGTTTGCCGCTGACGGCATCCTCGGCTGTAGCGGAGCCGGCGCCACGGCGCAACAGGTGGATCTTTCCTTCGAAGTTTCCCCCGCGCGGCAACTCGAAGTGCTCTTCGAGAACGCGAAACTCGTCTGCGGTCAGCAGAGAGCTGATTTCGTCACGGCTCCAGAGGTAGGTGGCACCTTCGTGATGGTCGGTATCGGCGTCATGAGCCGCGCACAGCAGGCCGTCGTGCAGAAATGTCTGCTGCAGACAGGTGATGATTCCGTGCGCAACTGTCGCGTACGCGGTGTTCTGCAGTACACGGGCGGCCAGTGAGTAGTTCCACAGCAGCATCGCCTGGTCGTAGAGCATCTTCTCAAAATGCGGGATAGTCCACTGGCGGTCCACGCAGTAGCGAAAGAAGCCGCCCTGCAGATGGTCGTGCAGTCCGCGCTGCATTACTGCATCCAGCGTACTGCGTACAAACGGCTCCAGCGAGGCGCCCGCCAGCGAGCCGTCGGCGATCCGATAGAGCGAGTAGAGCAGCGAACAGTGCGGCGGGAACTTCTGATCACCTTGAAGCCCGCCGTTGCGGTCATCGGCACGCCCGCGGATTGCTCTATCGATCAGCTCGATTGCCTGATCGTCGGCGTGACCGTCCGGTTTGGTTACCGGACTCTCGAATGGTACGTGCTGCAGGACGCTCTTCTTCTCGTCGTAGAACGCCTTGACGCGCTGAAGAATATCCAGAAACCCGGGATGACCAAACTTTGACCGCGGCGCAGCGTAGGTCATGGCGAAGAAGGGCTTGAGGTCGGGTGACAGAAATGCATTCAGTGGCCAGCCGCCGGCACCTGTGGTAGCCACCAGAAAATTCATCATGTACTGGTCGATGTCGGGGCGCTCCTCGCGGTCAACCTTGATCGGCATGAAGTAGCGGTTGAGGTAGTCCGCGCAGCCGGCATCGGAGAAACTGTCGGCGGCCATGACGTGGCACCAGTGGCAGGTGGAATAGCCAACAGATACCAGCAGGATGAGGTCGTTGTCACGGGCGTGCTGCAGCGTGGCCCGGCTCCACTGCTGCCAGTGTACCGGGTTGTCCGCGTGACTGCGCAGGTAGGCAGAGGCCGCCTGGTCAAGATTGTTGCGCGAAAAATCGATGACAGGGCGTTTGTTGCTACTCACCAGTCCAAGATACAAAATGAAAGCCAAGCGATCCAGTAAGAAATGCTGCGCCTGCACTAGTATTGGCGACTAAAACGGGAAGACGTACTCGAACTCCGGGGCCTCGACTTCACGCACCGCGGTGGCGCGCAACAGCGGCACGGTTTGGGTACCGCTGTCGCTGGAGATCTGCGTTGCATCCACTACCGCCTCGATCTCCACCCACTGACCTTCACGCGGTACCGCACCGCGGTCCGACTCGACCAGCAATGGTAACAACGAAGCGTCAAGCGTACAGCACCACAGCAGCCGCCGTGCCACGTAGAAGCGCTGTGCGGCAAATGACGGTTCGCGGCCGACAAAGCCGCGCAGCACCACGCTGCGGCCTTCAAACAGGTCGCGCTGCTCGTAGATCAGCGAGTAGTAGCGAAAGAACAGCTCTTCATCGAAGCGCACGGTTTGCATATCGATAATCGACGGATCTTCTGCAACTGATGATATCTCACGCGGAACGGTGCCGGCGTGCGAGTCGGCGTTGTGCGGTCTGCCCAGCTGTAGTGCGGCTGGTGATATCCCCTGAGAATCGGAGCCGAGACCAACGGCGGCAAGCGCGGATCGATCAACACCCAGAAAGGCCGATGCCGGCGGCCCACTGTAGCGGGTCCCGATCAACACAAAAACCAACGGTAGCAGAAATACCACAAAGCCGTGCTGCGGGCTGCCCGAGGGTGCTACCGGACCGATGAGGCGCGCGACGCCGAGCATCGCCATGACGCCGGCCGACAACACAATTGCCCGCACGGCGCGCGGTTCAACAAAGCGCAGCAACCCGCCACTGAGCGCCAGCACCAGGATAGCCGCAAAGTACCCGAGCAGGATTGCCGCCCACAGCCGGCGCTTTAACAGCTCGGTGTTCACCACAGCCCTCCGGCAGCAAAATCGCTGATTGGCAGTGTCAACAGAACAATCAGAGCGGTGGCGGCCAACGCAAAGCCCAGCGAAGAGCGGATAACGCTTGCGCGTGCGGCGCCGGTGGCGTTCCACGCCGGAAGCAGCGCGCGGGCAGGGCAGATCGCCGACACCAGGACAAACGCCAGTACTGCGCCGTGGCTGGTGGTGCCAAAGAACAGCGCTGCGGCAAACGGTGCCACCTCGGCCGGCATAGAGAGGAGAAAAGCCAGCAAGACGGTTGCCAGCACCGAGACCGCCGGATGAGCCGTGAAAAACCGCACCAGCGCCGGTGGAGTTGCTACGTGAATTGCAACCACAATCAGCAGTCCGAGTACCGTCAGGCGCAAGCGGTGATAGAGTTCGGTGGACAGCATATCGCTGAACCGCGTTGCCGGTGGTGTGTCGGCGGACAGCGGCTTATCGGCAGCGTCAGCACGCGCTGACCCGCCATCGACGATGGCTGACCCGCCGAGCCGCCGCCACGTCAGCGCGGCAACGCTCACTACCACTGCTGAAAAGACCACAAAGAACAGCGTGAACCCCGAATTGACGCCAAAGGCCACGGCAACGGCAACGAGAGTCAGCGGATGCCAGGCAGCTGACGCGGCGAGGCCGGCCGGATGGCGCGGGCGCTGCCCGCTGAGCCGGGGATCGATCGGCAGAGGCTGCAGCACGCAGCGCAGTGTGGAGGTAGAAGAGGCACGCAGCGGAATCAGGTTCACCGCGGCGCTCCACAGAGATGCTGCAACCACCAACGGAAGTGTGGTCAGCAGCAGCGAGGCGTAGCGCGCGGACAGCGCAACCAATGCGGTTGCCGGCTGTGCCAGCGATGGGCCGAGTAACACTACCGCCGCAAGCGCCAATCCGATATATACGGCAATCACCGCGTGCGCAAGATTGAAGCTGCGCGGTGTTTCACTCTCGGTCATGTCTGCAGCCTACACCATACACGCGCAGCTGATCAATGCAGAGCCGGGCAGATCCCGCGGCGGTAGCACATCCGTCGCGATGTGGGTTACGATAGCAGTGTCATGCAGATGATTATAACGTTGTTGAGAGTGTTGGCTGCAACGCTGTTTCTGGGACTGCTGCTGCTGGGACCGGTAGCGGCAGTGGTTGGCGAGCAGCAGACCATAGCGCCGGCGGTAGACGAGCCGGCAGCTGAGGGTGCCGGTTACCTTCAGTTAAGCGAACGGCGCGGGGCGTTGACGACGGCGTTGGTCGGTATCCAGCAACGTATGCACGCCACGCTGCGCGAGCTGATGGTGACTGTCCGCGCCGGCGGGGTTGAGGTCTGGATGGTGCTGTCGGTGCTCGGGTTGTTCTACGGGGTTGTGCACTCGCTGCTGCCGGGGCATCGTAAGATGCTGCTGTTCTCGTACTTCCTGTCAAAGAACGCCCCGCTGCGCCACGGTGTGATTGCCGGGGTAGCGCTTGGTGCTCTGCACGCGCTCACTGCGCTGGCGGTTGTTGCTGTGGGGTACTACGTGTTGCAGCTCTCGTTGGCCGCGACCGTAGAGCAGGCAACCGCGCTGATTTCCCGGGTAACCGCGGTGTTCATTGTGGGGTTGGGTGCGGTGCTGCTGTTTACTCATCTGCGTGAGCTGGTCGCGCATGACCACGGACACGCGCATGACCATGACCACGCGCACAACCATGACCACGCGGAGTCCAACCCGGCGGCCGGGCGCGGATTTCTGTCGGCGCTGATTGTGTCGGGAATCGTGCCGTGTCCCGGCGCCACGATGGTACTGCTGCTGGCAGTGGCGCTGGCGGCAATTCCCGCGGGTATAGTGGTAGTGGCGTCTATGTCTCTCGGCATGGCGGTGACTCTGTCACTGCTGTCGGTTCTCACTATACTGTTCAAGTCGCGTATGAGAGAGCTGCTGGACAGCGAGCGCGGCCACCGGCTGCACATGTGGTTCGAGATAGCCGCATCATCGGTAATAGTAGTATTTGGTCTAATATTGCTGATGACGCCACCGCTGTGACCGGCCGTGGGGCTCCGAATTGGACGGTGGGCTGATTTGTCAGTATAATAGTAGGCACAGGAGGAACACATGGCACAACAACGCAACCCATTTCAGGAAGGACTTTACGCAGGACTCGGACTGGCGCTACGCGCCAAAGAGCGTATCGAGGAGTTCGGCAAGCGAATCTCGGACGAGTACGACATGAGTGAGGAGGAAGGCAAGAAGTTCATGGATGACCTCCTCAAGCAGTCTGAAGAGACGCGCACCCGACTCGATGAAGCGATCGAAAAGCGCCTGGAGACCTACATGGAGCAGGCCGGCATCCCAAAGAAGCAGGACATCGACGCGCTGAGCAAGAAACTGGACGATCTCGAGAAGAAGCTGAACCAGAAGTAACGTAGCGATAGGGTAACAGCAATCACTTTTCGAAGGAAGCTGCGCAGAGGGGCGGTTGTCTCGCGCTATGCGGAGATTATCTCCGTTCTCGCCAAGTACGGGCTGGCGGAGTTTGTCAGCCATAGGCCGCTTCTGCGTAAGCTTTCTATACCTCTGACCAGAAGCGGTGGCAAATATCGGCCGCCGCGTCTGGTGAGGGAGACCTTCGGTGAACGGCTGCGCCGTGCGTTCGAGGAACTGGGGCCGGCATTCATCAAGTTTGGACAGATTCTCAGTGACCGCGGAGATCTGGTCCCAGAGGGTATTGTTAGAGAGATGAAGAAGCTGCAGGACGCGGTGGCGCCGTTTCCTGCAGCCGAGGCTCGGGCACTGGTCGAGGAGAGTCTGGCAGCGCCGATCGAGCGGCTCTTCCTGATCTTTCACGAAGAGGTGGAAGGCTCGGCCTCCCTGGCCCAGGTGCACCGCGCCATCCTTCCCACCGGGCAACCGGTAGCGGTCAAGATCAAGCGCCCCGGTATTGAAGAACAGATCCAGGCTGATATCGAAATTCTCAAGCAGCTGGCCGGGCTGCTCGATCATCGCACCCACTACTTTCAGGTTGTCAAGGCAATCGATATTGTCGAGGAGTTTGAGGCTCAGATTCTGAAGGAACTCGACTTCGAAGAAGAATCCCTGAGCGTCAAGAAGTTCATCGACGAGTATCACGATGACAAAACCGTGGCTATACCACAGGTTTTTGATGACTACACCACGCGCGATGTGCTGGTACAGGAGTTTATCCACGGCACCAAGATCTCAGACGTGATTGCCGATGACACCGGTCGATTTGACAAGGCGCTGATCAACCGGCGCACGGCTGACTTCATCCTGTCGCAGCTGTTTATCAACGGACATTTCCACGCCGATCCGCACCCGGGCAACTTCATGGTGC
>REDW01000131.1 GCA_007693325.1 Spirochaetaceae bacterium | reverse complement strand
TGCAAGGAGAACAGCATGGCGCAAACACGAGAAGAGATAGCAACCACGGCGGCGCCCGCCGCGGTCGGACCCTATTCGCAGGCTATGCGCGTCGGCGAGATGGTATTCACTGCCGGACAGATCCCGCTTGACCCGCAAAGCGGTACCATTGTGGCGCAGAATATCGAGCAGCAGACCGAGCAGGTCATGCAGAACCTGCAGGCCGTGCTGGAGGCTGCCGGATCGAGCTTTGCGCGTACCGTCAAGCTCACCTGTTTCCTCACCGACATGGCCGACTTCCCAACCGTAAACGCGGTTTTTGAGCGCCATCTGCAGAAACCCTACCCGGCTCGTTCGTGTGTAGAAGTTACAGCGCTTCCCAAGGGCGCCGCCATCGAGGTCGAAGCGGTAGCGCTAACCGGATAGGAACAGCGCAAGCGGTTCTGTCAGCTGGTCGGGAACGGTGTGCCCGCCGTCAAACGTCACCAACTCGCCGTCCCATGCGGCCTCCAGCAGCGTCTGGTGCAGCGCGCGCGCTGAGGAGTACGGCAGGATCGGATCGCTGCTGCCGTGACTTTGCAGGAAACGGCAACCGCGGTGCGTACGCGCCTGGCGTGCGGTACGCTCGGCGGCGATCAGCCCGGCGGAGAGCAGAAACAGCCCGGCGGGAGCGTTGCTGCGCTGCAGCACGCACTCCAGCGCAACCATTGCGCCCTGGCTGAAGCCGCCGATCAACAGTGTTCTGTGCCCCAGATCGTGATCATCGATGTACTCCAGCACTTGCTGCCCCGAGCGGCGCAGCCCAGGAGGATCCAGTAGCTCCAAAGCGCTGAAATAGCTTCCCTGAAGTGCCTGGGCCATCTCCTGCGGCGTGTCGGGGAACCACGCCCGTCCGTAGGCCACCCCGCCGTACTGCAGCTCCAGCGGAGCACGGACGAAGTGCCAGTCCCATTCGGCGGCGGGATCGAGCGCACGGCCCAACGGTGCCAGATCGTCCGCGTCGGCGCCAAAACCGTGCAGCACAACAACCACCCGCTCGCTACTGCGCGTGCCCCATCGTGTTGAGTGTAATGTTGTATCGCGTGACATCGCAGCTCCCAACAAACATTGTTTTTCGCTATACTCTTAGCATGCGTTGTCCCCGCTGTAAAAGCCTCGAAGACCGTGTAGTGGAATCGCGTGCGCTAGCCAACGGAGGCACCATCCGCCGGCGGCGCGAATGCCTCGCCTGCAGCTACCGTTTCACCTCGTACGAACGGATCGAGGAGAAACCGTTGATGGTGATCAAAAAGAGCGATGCACGCCGCGAACCGTTTGACCGTGAGAAACTCGAGAAAGGCATCCAGCAGGCGCTGCGCAAGCGCCCTGTGTCACAGATCGATATCGAAAACGTCCTCGATGAACTGGAAGAAAACGCCATCCTGCTGGGACGCAGCAGCCACGAGATCAGCTCAACAGAGGTCGGCAGGATGGTGCTGGAAAAACTCTACGATCTGGACCGGGTCGCCTACGTCAGGTTTGCCTCGGTCTACCGTAACTTCGAAAATGTGGAAGAGTTTGTCCGTGAGATCGAGACGCTCAGCGGTCTCAAGGACAGCACTCTGAAAGAACGCAAGTAGTGGCGAAGGGATTTGAACCCCTGACCGAGCGGATATGAGCCGCTTGCTCTACCGACTGAGCTACGCCACCAGAAAACACGTCGAACTATACCAATGGTGCCGCAACGTGTCAACGTACCTCTTTGGATCGGGCGGTACACCGAGAGCCCGAACGACCGAATTTCGGCATCGACCTCGCGCTCAAAACGCTATGAGAGTGGTTCTGATCGTAACGATTGCGCTCAGTGTGAGCGTCACAGCTCTCGCTGACAAAGCGATCCACCTACGCGCTACGTAGTGCCGCAAGAGTACACTCGCCTGAAGTAACAGCCGCAAAACCACCTTGAAGCTCACTTCTCCGGAGTAAGAACAAAGATCTCGTTTCCTTGTGAAGCCGAGACGGCGAAAGTCTGTCCTTCGAGCGACTCCAAAAAGAACTGGTAGACGAAAGTGCCGCTCGTATGGTCATCGATTACGATGCGAACTTCGGTAACGTCAGCCAATGGGGGTACCTCGAGAAGAGTGAACGAGCCGGCTTCGTCGGCGTAGGCAAACACATAGCCGTATGAGAACACCCACCCTGGATCTTCAACAGCGTTCTCGATACCCGCATCGTGCGAGAAAAGCACCTCACCGTCATGCAGAAAGGCCACCTCAAGGACTGAGGAGTAATCAGCGTACCACCAGTTCTCAATTGTGAACTCGATTACCACGCTCTCTGCAAAGGAGAATCCTACAGGATCCTCTGCTATATCCGGCACCACGCTGAACCCGCGCGCCTCGGCGCTGTAGATCTCCCCGCGCTTCACAACCACCGTCAGCAGATACTCTCCCTCATCCAGCCCCGGCCCGAGGGTGATCTGCTGCCCGGTCTCCCCGGGAATCGCGTAGCCGTCGAGGTACCACTGGTAGGAATCAACCGCCACCGCCGTTTGGGCGCTCACGGTCATAGACTCCTCAGGGCCGAGGCTCTCCTGCAAGCCCTCAAGCGTGACCGCGATCGGGCGGGTGATCTCATCGGCAAGTTCCACTACAACCGAGCCGCTAACCGGTCTGAACACAAGCGCCGCACTGGTGATCTCCTGGTAGACAATCAGCACCGTGTTCACAAAGCCCGCAATTGGCGTGTCGCTCTCAAACAGCTGGAGGCTCAACAGGTAGGTGCCGGCCTCAAGGGTCTGTTCAAAGCTGCCCGATGAGCCGTTGATGCTCATGCTCACCCCGCTCGCCTCACCTGTGGCTCCTGAGCTCAGCGTTCCGCTGATGCTGGGTGAGAGAAGCTCGAGCTCGCTTACGTCGGCGGTGAGCGACAGCGTTCCCTCCCCGGTGAGCGAGCGGATCGAGACGCTCGATGTTACCGTCTGCCGTGCGACAACGGTAACCGCGGCGCTTGCAAGGCCGATGATCTTGCCCTCATCGTTTACCGCGTTCACCGTAACCTGCCACGGCCCGGGACGCAGACGCACCGGCTCGCTCTGCGCTGCGTCTCCCGGCACACCGCTGAGGGTGACCGGCTGGAAGCCGCTGCGGGTGAAGCTCACCTCGTAGGAGTCGATCTCGAGGCTGATCTCAGGGGTGATTGTGAGCGCTCTGAGGTCATTGAACTGCATCACAACCAGGCCGTGCTCTGCCGAACCTGGCTCCGAGCCCGTCTGCCGCTCTGCCCCGGTGGGGTTCCAGCAGCCGGCTGCTACCAGCATTAGCGTCGCAAGCAGCGCCACTGTGCACACTGTTTTGTGTTTCATCGTCTTCCTCCTGTGCTTTTCCGCTCCTGCTGCGGTCAAACGCTGCAGCCGATTGTTCGGCCAACCAAGACGCCCTTGCGCCCCGCAAGTTCTGTGGCCGGATTAGGCCATTACACGGCGGGATTTGTGATCGGAGCCTTGGCACTCTCAACACCGGGCCTGTCAGGCGGGAAATACCAGAGTTCGCTGTCGAGCAGTCCGAGCTCTGTGAAAGCCCTGGAAAGTGGCGAACTGTGCAGCTCATCCGGCATTCGGCCGGTTCTGCAAGCCCCCGCCGTCTGCTGATAGAACTTCATTTCGCGTATGATACCTTTCCGGTCTACCTTTCCGTTGTCAGTCAACGGCAGCGCTTCAACGAACACGACCTTCTTCGGCATCTGGTGGCACTCCAGTCTTCGGGAACAGTACTTCCTCACATCAATATCGCGCACATCGCCGTTCTTGACTGCAATGCTCACCAAGACGTTACCGAGTATCCCGTGAGGGATACTCAGCACGACGCAGCTGTCTATGCCGGTCATGGACCCTATCACCCGTTCGACCTCCACGGGACTCGCCTTCTGCCCGCCTATCTTTACCACGTCGTCGCGGCGTCCAACGAAATAGAGATCGCCTTCCTCGTCATAACAAAACAGGTCGCCTGAAAGAAGGATGCGGTCTCCCCGATGGAAACCTTCGCGGATGACCTCCCTGGTAGATTCTTCATCATTCCAGTAGCCGAGCATCACATTCGAGCCCCTCACCGCAAGCTCCCCCACGCAGCCGTGTTGCGTGATTATTCTCCCCTCATTATCCAACAGGAACACCTCGGTATTCGGCATGGCCTGGCCGACCGATGAGGGCTTATCCCTGAGCTTTACGGGGTCCAGATAGGAAACGCGCTTGCACTCCGTGAGGCCGTACATGGAGTAGATCGCGACCCCCGGGAACCGGTCGATCAATCTATGAACCGTTTCCGGCGCCAGCGCCTGGCCGGTGCTCGTTATGTAGCGCAGCGAGGACAGATCGCTGCGGTCAAAATGATTCATGCGAAGCATGCTCTCCGCGATTGCAGGAACAATCGGCAAGCCGGTGATCCGTTCCGTCTCGATCTGTCGCAGTATCCGGTCCACGTGGACGAAGGCCGGTTCGAGCACCAGCGTGCCCCCGAATCTGACCGACAGCAGCAGCTGATAGAGCCCGTAGTCAAAGGAGAGGGGCATTACGTCCAGTATCGTGTCGTTCTCGCCGTTCTTCAGATACTCGTTTATGGAGTCCGAGGCGGAGTTGATATTGGAGTGGGTGAGAGTGACACCCTTCGGTTCTCCGGTGGATCCCGATGTGTACATTATGGATGCGATATCGACATCAATCGGGCTCGTACCGCGATACCGGCTGCCCTGCGCTATCATGGAGCCAAGCTCGTAGTCCCTGAAGGGATTGTCGAAGGCCCCTATAAGCGTTGCATCCGTGCGGCACCCGGCCACCCGCCTCAGTACCTCGGAGCTGCCTATTATCGCTTTGGGCCTCGAGGAGCGGATTATCGAATAGAGTTTCTCATCCCTGGTGGCGGGATTAACCGGCACAAAGATACTCCGGCAAATGGATGAGGCGAATATCGCATAGACCGTCTCCGGACTGTTTCCGGTCAGTATCAGCACTCTGTCCCCTGCGGTCACTGCCAGGTCGGACAGGCTTGCGGCAAGGGACATCGAACCCGAAAGCAGATCGGCGTAGCAAATGCGCATCCCTTGGTGCACCAGAGCGATCTTTTCGGGATTCCTGCACGCAGTGTCCCGAAGATAGCAGTCAACCGTCATCCTCATACCCCTTTCTGCCACGCGCCCCCGGCCGCCCGGTGTGGCCAGTGTGGCCAGCGCCAATTCTACGTGAGGCAACCCCCGCGCGCATCGTACCTGAGTCGTATTTTGGCCGGTTTTCGAGGTTTTCGGCCGGGTAGATCACACCCTACGGACAGGAGGTTCTCTCGTCGCGCAACTCGCCCGGGATACGGATAAGATGACGATCGGCCGAGTGGCTGGAGATGAAGTGGTTGTCTTTGAGCAAACCGTAGAGCTGGATGCGGTTCTCGATGCCCAGTTTGTCGAAGATATGCGTGATGTGCGTTTTCACGGTGCGCTCTGAGATGCATAGATGCTCGGCGATTGCAGCGTTTGTGTGCCCGATCAGAATCTGCTCGATGATCTCCACTTCACGGGGGGTGATCGCCCCGATGAGCTCGGAGCGCCGGCTGCCTGCCCCCCGCCGACCGACGAACACGTACCCGATGCGGTTGCCGGCGCTGTCACGCAGGGCGGACGCCTTGATATCGAGCAGCCCGTTCGATGACCCATTATTGCGCAGCTCCACGACAACCGATACGGACGTCTCAGCGCCTGTGTTGCTGCATGCAGCGGGCACAGAGGAGGTAACCGCCCGGTTTGGCGCAATGTGCAGGTAAGCAAATTCCTTACTGCGATCAGCATCTTGCTCATTGTTTTCCCATCGCACTGCCCAAAGAATGATCATATGGCACGGAGGTCACCATTGATAGACGGCGGAAGTACCGGCAATGAACGAGAAACCTTCTCTGGTTTTCCGGACCAGCCCGGCAGCCACACCCGCGGCGCGGACAAACAGATGAGTCACACGTCGGCAGTCCTTTACGCAGGGCGCATTGCGATAACTGCGGCGATGCTGATAGCCGCAGCGCTTCTCGCAAGCTGCTACTGGCAACCGGATGGTCGGGAAGCGACAGCGACGCTAACCCTGCAGGCTTATGATCTTGGCGCTCAAGCGGTTATACGGGTGCGCTTCTATGAAGGAACCCCACCGCTTGCGCATATCAATGAACTAGAGGGCCAGTTCGGCGGTTTGAGTTATCAAGACGGACTGCAACAGCTCTCCCCGGCCTATGTGGCCGGCGCAACCGAGCACACGTTCTCAGTAAGCGGCAGCGGGGGAACCCTCACTATAGCAGGCATTCCTGCCAATACGCCCTACTCTGCCCTGCTGGAACGAGTTGGAGCGCACGATAGCCGTCTGGGCGCACTGGAGCTAGGTCCATTGGGTAGTTCCGCTAACGGATCTGAGTACGCAGGTAGTCTCGATTTTCTCAGCCACGTTGGGTTTTCAGGTGGCACCTTCACGGTACCTGCGCGCGGCTCGGCAACGGTTGAGATCCGGATGTCGCAGAGTGCCCTGGGAACCCTGCGCCCCGTTGACGGCAACGGCAATCCGCTAATCTCCGACGGAGAGTCCTTCTTTGAACTGATAGCCGTTCCCAACAACTACGCGATCTCAATTGAGCATCTGGTGGGCACAGGCGGCAACGAAGAATACATCTCGCCGTGGTTGATTAACCAATGGTACGAGGAGTCTGTGCGGGAACATGTGGTGCGGCCAGTATCGGCTGCGGACAATGGCACTGATGATCCGCGCGAACTAACAAGTCCGTGGGGAGAGGTCATGCTCGTCAGAGCGGTGCTTCCGGGCCGCCGTTTCCAGCTCATTGCCACCAATGTCGAGAACCGGGCCCTTGACGCAGCCTTCGGCGGCGGCGGCATTGTCGGTGTTTCCGAACCATTTACGTTACGCCCCGGTGAGACGCGTGACCTCGAGATATCCATCCACATGATTGGGCAGGTGTTCCATGCGCCACTCTGAGCATCACGTAACCCGCCAAAGTCGGCGAGGAGACCACTGAGCCAGTTGGGCTCGCGGTTGATTTTCTATAGGAGGAAGATATGACAGTAGCAGGGCGAAGGTGGCCGCCTGTGATCGCGGCCGTGGCGGCTGTGGCAGTGTTAGCTGTGCTGGCTGCGGTGAGCGGATGCGACAACGCTGGTTTGTCGGGGTCAGATAAACAGGTTGACCATGGTCCCTACATAGATCGTACTTCACCTAACATAGGCACGCTGAAGTACGTCCCTGGCGGCAGCTTCCAGCGCGACGGGGAAGCAGACAACATCAGTGAGGTGAGCGCCTTTTGGATGAGCCAATACGAAATTACCCGGGCACAGTTCTTCACCATCATGGAGAGTGATCCGAGCCTTCTAGAGACATCCAGTGGCGGTACCAGCGACCCGGTGCAGCGGGTCAATTGGTACCACGCTATCGCGTTTAGCAACAAATTGAGCCTGGCTGAGAGTTTGACTCCCGTGTACAGCGTGAGTGGGGTATCTGACTGGGCGGGGTTGGCCTATTCAGATATTCCAACCAGCAGCAATGCTAACTGGAATCAAGCCACCGCGGACTGGAGGGCCAACGGCTACCGGCTGCCGTTCGAAATGGAGTGGATGTGGGCGGCGATGGGAGCGACGCAGGATAGCACTGCGGTGTGGGTGGACGGTGCAAATACCAGCGGCTGGGATAAGGCCTTTGCGGGAAGCACGGGAAGCAACGCTATTGGCGATTATGCGGTCTATAAGGGAAACTCCGGCCCCGGGGATACCGATGCTGGAGATCCGGCGAATTTTCGGGGTACAACCCGCCCGGCAGGCAGTAAACTCCCCAACGAGCTGGGATTCTACGACATGAGCGGGAATGTGTGGGAGTGGTGCTGGGATTGGGCCGATGAGTATCCGACCGGACCAGTGGCCGACTACCCGGGAGCGGATTCGGGCGAATGGCGCATACTCCGCGGCGGCGGGATAGAAACTGCGGAGGACACTGGCGCCTTCCACCCGGGAGTCCGGAACGCTCAGTTGCCGCAATTCCGCGGTGGAAGTGCAGGCTTTCGGGTGGCGCGTTCTGTTCCCGTGGTATATGAGGCAGGCGACACCGGCCCGGCCGGAGGGATTGTGTTTTACGACAAGGGTGAATACACCGACGGGTGGCGGTACCTGGAGGCTGCTCCTGCATCGACCGAGTGGGCAAACAAGCCTTGGGGCGGCCCCGGTACGATCGACGACGGTACGCAGACGGGGATCGGAACCGGGGAGGCGAACACGCTCGCGATTGTGGCGGCATACGGAGACAACGAACCGCTTGCGAATAGAGCTGACTATGCGGCGAAGCTGTGTTCCGATCTGGAATATGCTCCAGGCGTCATCTTTACGCGCTTCACGGACTGGTTTCTGCCGTCTAAGGATGAGCTGGACCTGATGTACGTAAACCTCCATCTCGAGGGCTTGGGGACATTTGCGGAAGCCTGGTACTGGAGTTCCTCCGAGTACGGCCCCCTTCTTGCGTGGAGTCAGTTCTTCGGCGATGGCCATCAGAGCGGCCATCAGGGCGGTCTTAACCCGGATGACGAACGCATGGTACGCGCTGTCCGGGCCTTCTAGCGGTTTGACGATTGAACTGTTGCGTGGCAGAAGGAAGCAGGGAGCGTAAGCCCCTACCGGAAGGCGGTTGTAATGGCGCTGTACAACAGTGTTGTGGTGTGTCAGGCCGGTCACCGGCTCATTCCAAATCTTCTGTCACAGCAAACCGGTTCGAAGACATATTGGCGAGCAAGGAGAACGGCATGGGTGCAATTCGAACACAGAGCAGGTTAGCATGGCTCCTAATTGCCTTTATCGCTAACATTGCCGTCATTACAACCTCGTGTGACGGGCTTTTCGGGCCCGACAGCTCGAGCGACCGGAAGCCGACTGAATCGCAAGGACGCGAAGTAGAAATCCAGGCGCTGGCCCCAACCTTGTGGATCATGGACATTGTCATGCCGATTGCGCAAGGCGGAAGCCGCGCCCTGTTCATCTATGGCGCGGAGGGCTGGACATTCAATGACAATCACTGGGGCATTCCGGAGCCGGCCGGAATGGAGATTCAGGGCGAAGAAAACAACTTCACGATTATCTTCGATCAATACAAACCGTTCTCCGACGATCGTTGGGTGGATACCGAACTTGGAGGAGAGCTTCACGTTACCGTCAGCGAAAACACGAACCTGGTGGTTGTGATCAACGGTACTGTTAACTCCCGGGATTTTACAGTCAATGGCTCTGTAGTCGAAAACATTACGTTTGAAGAGGCTACCATCAGTCGTAGAAACCGCCCCATGGCTTTTGGGGATGGTACTGTCTGGGTCGAAATAGATGACGACGCAAAGATAACAGTGCATTTTTCAGAAGCAGTCCAGATTGCAAACGCGTTAGGGCTATGGTCAGAAGTATCCTTACCAGTGGGGTGGATGATAGAGTACATGCAGCTAATGCAAACGAGCGTAGTATTGCAACTCTGCAAGAGCTGGCACCATGAGGAGTTTCCGCCCAAGGAGATACAAGCAGATGCGGAACCGGATGAGCCACCACCATTTACGCATGTAGCGATTACGTTTTCCGGGTACAACGGGGCTATTGGTGGAATGGAAGGCACGTTCGACGGAACGCTATCCGCCGGATTTGACGGGTTTCCTGACGGCGGATTTGATCCCGATCGCGATCTCAGTTCCGATAACCTCAGCGATTCCGCGACAATTCACGTCTCAAGCAACTTGACGTACTTCAATGACGAATTCCGGTTTGGGTTCCGCAACGCTGAGTTTCTAGTGGACTTTTCGACGGGAACTGCAATTTGGATGGGCGACGATGAAGGCGAACCGAAAGCCCAGTTCGGCTTGTACGGTGTTATGTATAATCTTGAGTACTTGACGTCCATAGTCGAACTGATGAGGGCCTGGGCATTTGGCGATTAAGCGCCCTTCCACGGCTCAGGAGTTGAAGAGAGCTGAAAAGTCGCCGCAGTCCGGCGACTGCATTTCGATACCCTACGGAGGAAACCGGGAGCGACAGCGCTTGTACTTTGTACCGACGCTTTCCAGTAAAGGTTTAAGCTGGGATGCAGACGTCATTACCCGACCGCCTCTGCTCAGTCATCCCGTCCTGCGTAACTTTTCAGACAGCGGCCCACTGCTCCATTTCGATCAGACCGATTCCGGCGGCGTATCGAATCAGGTCCAGCGTATCCTGCAGATCGAGTTTGCGCATGATTCGAAGATGGTGCGTCTCCACCGTCTTGTGGCTTATTCCCAGTTCGTAGGCGATGGACTTCTTGTTCATTCCGGTTGCCAGGAGGCGGAAGACCTCCCGCTCTCGAGCCGTCAGTAAACCGTAACCGGCATCTGCGTTGGGAAACTCCTTGTCGGAGAACATGGCAACCGTGGTCATCAGAACTCCTGCCAGTTCCGGATCGACATAGCACTGGCCCTGAAGCACGGCCCGCATCGCCGCCAGCAGCTGATCGCCGGCGGCGTTTCTGGACACAAGCCCCTGAGCGCCGGACGTGACCGTTGCCCGCACCCGCTGGGGAGCGCGTGCTGAGGTCAGGACCACAATGTGCGCGTCTGCACACAGGTCCTTGACCTGTTCCAGCATTCGCAGCGCTTCGCTTTCGCCTGATCCAATGTCAACAATCACCACGTCCACCGGGCTTGCCGAGCAAAGCACCAGCACATCGGTTGCGTTCCTTGCCTCAGAGACGATTCTGATGCTCGTTTCAGCGGCAAGTATCGCACGCACCCCTTCAAACAAGAATGGACAATCGTGAATCATCACAACCCGTACGCCTCGTTTCATCGCGCGCCTCCTGATGCCGCAGTGGGTATCGGCCACCGGCCAACGCGAATTCTACGTGATGGTACGCACGCGCGCATCGTACCTGAGTCGTATTTTGGCCGGTTTTCGAGGTTTTCGGCCGGGTAGATCACACCCTACGGACAGGAGGTTCTCTCGTCGCGCAACTCGCCCGGGATACGGATAAGATGACGATCGGCCGAGTGGCTGGAGATGAAGTGGTTGTCTTTGAGCAAACCGTAGAGCTGGATGCGGTTCTCGATGCCCAGTTTGTCGAAGATATGCGTGATGTGCGTTTTCACGGTGCGCTCTGAGATGCATAGATGCTCGGCGATTGCAGCGTTTGTGTGCCCGATCAGAATCTGCTCGATGATCTCCACTTCACGGGGGGTGATCGCCCCGATGAGCTCGGAGCGCCGGCTGCCTGCCCCCCGCCGACCGACGAACACGTACCCGATGCGGTTGCCGGCGCTGTCACGCAGGGCGGACGCCTTGATATCGAGCAGCCCGTTCGATGACCCATTATTGCGCAGCTCCACGACAACCGATACGGACGTCTCAGCGCCTGCGCTGCGTGAATCAATCAAGTTGCACAGCTGTGTCCCGCCCTGCAACAGCTCGTCGAGCGCGACTCCCTGTAGCGATTCAGACGGCACC
>REDW01000146.1 GCA_007693325.1 Spirochaetaceae bacterium | reverse complement strand
GCTGCAGGATACACGCTACCTCGTTGTCATTATCGCTTTCGCTGAGCGCTTCGCGAAGCAGTCCCCGCGCGTATTCGCCTTCCTGCGCGTGGCTGAGCATCTTCCACGTATACGACGGATTCTGAGTACAGCCGGTTGCACCGGCCTCAATACCGAGGCGCGCCTCGTCCCGAGTGACGTTATTGACCCAGAACATGGTTGGTGTCAGCGCCATTACGCGCTGGAAATAGTTCTTCATCACGCGGTCCTCCTGCTTTTTGATTGCGCGGCCGGAAACCCCTACCTGAGACCCAGCAGCTCTTCTTCAACAAACTTCCACGTAACCAGGTAGTCCGGATGGTTGATTTTCTTCTCGATTTCATCCAGCCCGACGCGGTCCAGCAGTTTCCAGATCTTTTCCGTAATGCGGGCGTTGACCTCGAAGGTGCCAACCAGATCCCAGCGCGTCGGGTGGGTGTCCGACGTGATGTAGTCGGTGTAGTTGAACTTCTTCAGGTAGTACAGGAACTCGATGTAGTCCAGCAGGGTGTGGCTGCCGCAGAAATAGTCCCAGTCCCAGGTGCGGTCGTTATCGTTGATGTGGATGTAGTAGGGGTAGGGGCTGTCTTCGAGCAGGCAGATCACCTCGGCCGGATGCTCATCGGCGTAGATCGCGTGGCCGTAGTCGACGGTTATTCCCATAGCCGGATTCTTGATTTCGTTGAGCAGGCAGAGGGTCTTCTCGGCGCGGTTGATAAAGCAGCGGCCGCGGGTCTCTTTCGGTTTATACTCGATGAACAGCGGCATCTCGCTCTTGTGCGCTCCGGCTTCACCAAAGCCGTCAACCAGACGTTTCCACATGATTTGATAGTCGCAGTTGAAGGGAAACTCGTAACCGTCGCCGAGCGGACAGCAGGTCACGCGCGGCGCGCCGATGGCGATTGCAAAATCCTTGGCGTCCTTGATGAACTGAATCGCCTTGTTGCGAATCGCCTTGTCCGGTGAGGTGAGGCTGCCCTGCAGGAACTCGGGTTCTGCCTTGATGTTCACGTTGACGGCGGACACGTCGAGCTTGTGCTTCTGCAGCAGCGCAGTGGTAAGCGCCGGGTCGTTGACCTCGTAGGGGAACACAACTTCGACACCGTCGTAGCCCGGTATCGACTTCGCAAGCTCGAATTTCTGCTCGACGCTCAGATTCTCATTGTAGACGTGGAAGCGATCCTTTGTCTGACCGAGAAAACCGGTGATCACTGCGTACTTAGGCATTTCTGTGCTCCTTCCTGGCAACCAGCGCGGTTGCCGCTTTGTAGATCCAGTTGCTCGACAGACCGTATTTTTCGAGCAGCTTGTAGTAGTCTCCACTCTCGGCAAACGTGTCGCGCAGGCCGAGGGTATCGAACGGCACGGGAAACTCCCGCAGCGAGAGTATTCCCAGCTCGTAGCCGAGCCCGTTCTTCTGTTGATGGTTCTCGGCGACCAGCAGCGCACCGGTCTTGCGCATCGATTTCAGGATCGTTTCGGCGTCGTAGGGTTTGATCGAGTAGGCGTCGATCACCTCGGCGCTGATTCCGCTGCGCGCCAATTCTTCGGCAGCCTCCACCGCCTGGAACACCATGTCGCCGTAGCTGACGAGGGTGATATCGCTACCTTCGCGCAGGGTGTTGCTGCCGCCGAGCACAAACGAGGCGCTGTTGTCGTAGATCTCGTAGTAGGGATCGCGCATCAGGCGCGTGAAAACCGGGCCGGGGCTGGTGAAGCTGACGTCAAACAGTTTGCCGGCGGCAACCGGATCGGCCGGAACCAGCACCTTCATGTTGGGGATGGTCGACATCGTGGCGATGTCTTCGGTGGCCTGATGCGTTACGCCGTCGATGGCCGCGGTAAGGCCGCCGTGAGACGAGAGAATCTTGACGTTGAGGTTGGGATAACAGATGAACGACCGGATTACCTCTACCGCGCGCATCGTGATGAACACACCGTAGGAGCCGGCGACCACGGTACGGCCGTTGGCGGCAAAGCCCGCCGCGCAGGCAAACATGTTGACTTCGGCGATGCCCATGTTGAAGTAGCGCTCGGGGTACTTGTCACCGAACAGGTAGGAGTAGGTCGAGTAGCCGATGTCGGCGTCCATCACGGCAAAGTCGCTGTCGATGGCGCCGTACTCTGCCATGCGGTCGGAGTAGGCGCGCCGGGTCGGGATGGCAGCCTTCTTTAATGCTGTTGTTGTCATACGAGCGCCCCTTGAATCTCGCTTACCGCCTGCCGGTACTGTTCGTCGTTTGGTGGTGAGCCGTGCCAGCTGCGCTGGTTCTCCATAAAGCTGACGCCCTTTCCTTTGACCGTGTCGGCTACGATGCAGAACGGCTTGCCGCGAAAATCGCGCGCTTCTTCCAGGGTCTGCAGCACCTGCTGCATATCGTGGCCGTTGATGCGCCGTACTTCCCAGTTGAACGCTTCGAACTTGCGGTCGATCGGTTCCATCGGCATGATCGTATCCGAGACGCCGTCGTTCTGCAGGTTGTTGCGGTCGATAATTGCCACCAGGTTATCCAGCCGGTATTTCTGGGCCGCTGACGCGGCCTCCCAGACCACGCCCTCGTTCAGTTCACCGTCGCCGAGCACGGCGTAGACGTTGTAACTTGCGCCGCTGAGTTTGGCCTCCATCGCCATGCCGACCGAAATGCTGAAGCCGATCCCCAGTGACCCGGTGGTCATATCCACACCCGGAGTCTTGATGACCGGATGGCCCTGCAGGCGGGTTTCGAACTGCCGCAGCGTATGAAGCTCGTCAAGCGGGAAGAATCCGCGCAGTGCCAGGCTGGCGTACAGCACCGGACAGGCGTGGCCTTTGGACATCATCATGCGATCGCGGTCGGGCCACCTGGGATTGTCTGGATCGATATTCAAGATGTCGAAATAGAGCGCAGTCAGGATCTCGGCGGCCGAGAGCGAACCGCCGATGTGTCCGGACTGCACGTGGTGCACCATGTCCACGACGTGAAATCGCACCTGCTGGGCGATCTCGCGCAGCCGTTGAATGCGCGCCGCCGGATCAGGCTTCGTGTTGCTGTTCATACGGCCTCCTCGACCGGTGTGTGATTCATGGCGGCTGACACGAATCGTAGTGCTTTGGCATATTCGGCAGTGGCCTCGTCCGCTGCGCAGTGGATTTCGATATCGTAGCTGCCCGGGTAGCGGGTGGCTCGGAGGGTTGACAGGACCGCAGGCCAGTCGATTCCCGCGCTGCCCGGCGCCAGCGAGAGATTCTCAGCGGCCCAGTTGTCACAGAGGTGTGTGCCGACGATGCGATAGCCGAGGCGTGCGATCGCGAGCGCCAGCGGCTCCCGGCTCGCCCAGGCGTGCCCGGTGTCCAGGTTGAAGCCGAGGTTTGCGACGCCGTCGCGCTGCAGCCGTTCGGCCAGGGTCAGAAAACCGTGTATACCGCCGACCAGCGATCCCGGCAGCACCTCGAGTGCGACCTGCAGCCCGCGGCGTTCAATCGTGCCGGCCATGGCGCCGAGTTTTTCGACGAAACGCTGTTCGATTCGCGTCCAGCCGGCCAGAGTGCGTGTGAGTCCGACCGCGGAGGTGAAAGCGGGGATCGGCAGCGTGAAAACCGGGCAACGCTCCGGCGGCAGCAGCGCCGCAATCGCCGCGGTCTCGGCGATGCCCCAGGGCGACAAGAGCGCAGCCTCGTCGCTGAAGGCGTTCAGCAACGCGTGACCGACGAACTGAGAAATTGTCATCCCTGCGGTGTCTGCGGCAGCGAATATCTCGCCGAAACCGCCGCCGGTCCACACCTGAATGGTATCGGCATGGTAGATTTCGAGCTGGAACCCGTCGAAGCCGAGCGCTTTGAGATCAGCCAGGCCCTCGATCACATTGCGCGGGGTGAAGCGGTCACCGCATCGCGAAATGAAGTATGCAGGTGAAACTCCGAACATGCGGCCATCCTTCTTTGTATACAATATCTATAACACAAAATACGGATCTTGTCAAAGAATTCTATCCGAGCGTGTGAGCGCCGAACACGCTGGCTTGTGAATGCCGCGCAAACTGCACCAGGTAGTCCGGGTCCGTCGCGCTGGCGCTGTTCAGTTGGCTGTAGACTTCGTCGTCCAGTTCGACGTCAGTCGCCGCGACGTTGCTCTCGAGCTGTTCGACCGAGCGCACCCCGCAAATGACCGACGCCACCCGAGGCTCGCGCAATACCCAACCCAGCGCGAGTTGCAGGCGATCGATCCCGCTCTTCTCGGCCACCCGCGCCAGCTCTTCGGCCATGTCAAACCCTCGTTCGTGCCAGAAGCGCGGCCCGTCGATCTTCTGCCGGTGAAACATGCGACTGCCCTGTTCGGGTTGCGCAGCGCGGGTGTACTTGCCGGTAAGCATGCCGCCGCCAAGGGGGCTCCACGCGATCAGGGACATGCCGAGAGCGCTGCAGGCCGGCAGTACTTCGTCTTCCACGTCACGATGGATGAGGTTGTACATGTGCTGCCCGCAGATGAAACGTGCGCGATCGTGTTGCGCAGCGATGCCGTTTGCCAGGGTGAACTGCCACGCGAACAGGTTGCTGCAGCCGATGTATCGAACTTTGCCTGAGCTTACCAGCTGGTCCAGCGCCTGCATCGTCTCTTCCAGCGGTGTGTAGGGATCGAATGCGTGCACGTAGTAGAGGTCGAGATAGTCGGTTTGCAGTCTGCGCAGACTCTGCTCGCACGCGTGCAGAATATGCTTGCGCGACAGACCGTACGCCGCGGGCGTGGTTCCCTGCGGGAAGAAACACTTGCTGGCGACAACCAGCCGGCTGCGATCGGTGCGCGCGAGGTAGGTGCCGATGATACGCTCCGATTCGCCGCCGGCGTAGTTGTTGGCGCAGTCGACAAAGTTGCCGCCGTGTTCCTGGTAGATATCCATGATCCGGTGCGCGGTCTTTTCGTCGCAACCCCACTCGGGCGCGCCGAAGGTCATCGTTCCCAGCGACAGCCGCGACACGAGCAATCCCGACTTTCCTACGTAACGGTACTTCATCTGATGCCTCCTGAGGTCGTGTAATCTTGTATACAAAATAGAATGATAATCGATCCGGCGACTTTCGTATAGAGCGCTCGCCTGCTTGGACGGCGATTGCCGCTCGGCAGCCGAGCAATCGTTTGACAAACCGAGAAGCGCGTTGTATTGTCATTTTTGTATACAAAATCGAAACAGCGAGGCGATCATGATAACGCGGGCAGAGCAGCAACAGGCGCGGGCGGCGGCAATCGACCTGTTCCGTAAGGCGGGGATAGTTCTCAGCGAACAGGAACAGGCGGCGATCGACGCCGTCGATTTCGGATTGAGCAATCTCAAGGTCGAGGGAGCGCAGATCCTGACCCTGGTGCAGACTGCTCGGCTGAGCGTGAAACTGCTGGCGTTGACGCCCTACCAGACCGAACCGGAGCACTGGCATCCGCCGGTGGACGATGATCCGGGCAAAGAGGAGACCGTGCGCCACCTCTACGGCGATCTTTTCTTCTATGTCGACGGTCCCGACACCCTGTCGCAAGGGTTCATTCCCTCAGGCAAAGAGAGCGTCTACTCGATGCGCAACGAGATCGTGCTGCGACCCGGCGAGCAGTTGACATGCGAACCCGGCAGCAAACACTGGTTTCAGGCCGGCTCACGCGGTGCGGTGCTTTTCAGTTTCTCCACCGTAGCCAGGGATATTCTGGACTGTTTCACCGATCCCGACGTACGACGACAGACTGTTGTCGCCGAGGATGTTGCCCAATGAGTTCAGCGATGTTTGCCAGGGACAAGATCATCGTCGCCGTTGCGCCGGTGCGCCACTCAGGCAATCCGGCGCCGCCGCAGTTCAGCAACCCGCTGACACCCGCAGAGGTGGCCGCACAGGCGATCGACTGCTGGAAGGAAGGCGCGGCTATCGTTCACCTGCACGTACGCGATGATACCGGCGCCCAGGTCGCAGATCTGGCGTGGTTTCGCGAAACTCTCGACCTGATCGGCGCCGAGACCAACCTGATCGTCAACGGTTCGACCGGCGGTGTGTCGGAGCTCTCGCTGGAAGAACGCTGCGTGTCGCTCGACGAACCGCGGGTGTCGCTGGGCAGTCTGAACATGGGATCGGTCAACTTCGGTGAATCGGTCTACATCAATACCGTGGCCGACATCCGGTTCTGGGCGCAAAGGATGCGCGAACGCAACGTGGTACCCGAGCTGGAAGTGTTCAATCCGAGCATGATAACCACGGCGTTGCAACTGCGCGACGAAGGTGTGATATCGGATCCGTTGCACTTCAACTTCTGTCTTGGGTTTCCCGGCTCCATTTCTTCGGATGCGCGCAACCTCTTCTTCCTGGCCGATCTATTGCCGGAAGGCGCCGAATGGGGGCTGGTGCACGAGGGCATGGTCGATCTGTCGCTGGTCTGCGCGGCGCTCGGGCTTGGTGCGCGCGTATTGCGGGTGGGGTTTGAGGACGGGGTCTATCTGAAGCGCGACGTGCCGGCGCGCAGCAACGCCGAGCTGGTCAGGAATCTGGTGTCGCTGATTCGAACCGCGGGAAAAGAGGTTGCAACGGCGGAGGAAGCGCGCGAAGTGCTGGAGCTGCCTTCAGGACAGGCGTGATTGACGCAATCCATGGTGGACGCATATAGTGGGGCCCGCAAGTATGTACAAAGTCGAATACGAAGACCTCGCCCAGCAAGTGCACAAGCTCTTGAAGCAGATGATTCTTCAAGGCGATTTGAAGACGGGCCAGAGGCTCGCCCAGGACGAACTGGCCGAGCGTCTCGGAGTGTCGCGCACTCCCCTGCTATCGGCGTTCTCCAAACTCGAACGCGAGATGCTGGTCGAGACCATTCCACGGCGTGGCAGTTTCGTTCGATCGTACTCGCACAAGGAACTGATCGACATCTACGATATCCGGTTGCGCCTGGAGCCACTCGGCGCGCGAGGAGCGACCGAGCAGGCAACCGACGCCGAAATCGCGGAGCTTGAGCGCATCACCGATGAGTACGAGCGCATTATCGTGACCGAAGATCCCGGCCGGGTCAAAGAACACGACCACGAGTTCCACCTGGCGCTGATGGGCATGAGCCGCAACGAGTTCCTGCGCAACATCATCTCGTCCAATAACATCATTCTTATTGCAAATATCCAGGGCCTGTTGAAATCGCCCGCCGAGAGCCTGGCGCAGCATCGCAGTATCGTAGCCGCGGTACGCTCGCGCGACCCGGATGTAGCGGAGGAGCAGATGTATCACCACCTCTTCACCTCGCGTGCCAGCCTGGTGCATTCGACCATCGTCGAGCCGAAATGAGGAGCGCCAGATGGGTTTGATCGAAACGCGTATTCTGACCGATCACGTCTACGAGACGATCAAGCTGATGATCCGCGACGGCGCCCTGAGACCGGGCGCCAAGATCAACAAGAAGGAGCTCGAGAGCCAACTCGGCGTCAGCCAGACACCGATCAACGACGCTCTGAGCAGGCTCGCCGGCCAGAAACATATCGAACAGCGCAACCGGCGCGGTTATTTCGTTCGCAAATACTCCTGCAAGGAGCTGGTCGACCTCTTTGCGGCGCGCGGTGCGGTGGAGGGTATGGCCACTCGGCTGGCGGTGGAGAACGCCTCCGACGCGGAGATCGAGCAGATCACGCACTTCTTCGCCGAAGTCAGCTTCCCGCTCTCCGAAGCCGCGTATCACGCCTACGAAAGAACCGATCGTGAGTTTCACTCGCTGCTGATCGAGTACTCGCGTAACGCGATCATCCAGGAGATGAACGAGCAGTTCGGCTATATCGTCCGGACCGCCACAACCGGGCTGGTTCGCCCGCCCGACGAGACGATCGGCGAACACCGCGCGATAATAGCGGCGATACGCGATCGCAACGCCAGGCTGGCCGGCGAGCTCATGACCGAGCATCATCTGCGATCACGCGACGTGCTGGTCAAAGACTGTCGCGACTGAGTCCGATCGCAATCCGCCGATTTCGCAGAAGAAAAAGCTTGACAATTCCACGACCCGTGTTATAACTATCTTGTATACAATATAGTAAATATTGTGCATGTGATTGAATCGTCAAGGAGGCGTCCGATGAAACGGATTGCAATGCTCGTCGTTCTTGTCGCGCTGCTGAGCGTGTCGCTGGTTTTCGCGTCAGGCGAACGGGAGTACCCGTCGCGCGATATCACCAACGTTCTGGTGTGGTCTGCCGGTGGTGGGACCGACACCGCGAACCGCATCGTCATGGCCGAGATGGCCAAGACTCTGGGAGTCAATATCAACGTGGTCAACGTCACCGGTGGTGTCGGTGGATCGGTTGGTATGCTCGAGGCGTACAACCGTCCGCACGACGGTTATACTATCGCCGGGCTCTCGGAATCGATCGTTACCGCCGGCGTACAGGGCGGCTGGGACAAGCGCGTCGACGTCTGGGACTATTACATCATCGGCGGTTCGCCGCTGGTGTTATCGGTCCCCGCGAACTCGCCGCACCGTTCGATCGAGGACCTTGTGGCGGCGGCAAAATCGCGCCCCGGGCAGCTTCGCGCCAGCGCCAGTGCTGCCGGTTCTATTCACCACCTCAACCTGCTCGCCTTTGAGAAGGGTACCGGCACCAGCCTGAACTATATTCCCTACGACGGTTCGGCCCCGGCCCAGAATGCAGCGATCACCGGCGAAGTCGAGATGGTCATTACCTCGATCGCGGAACAGGCACAACTGATCCGGGCCGGACAACTGCGGCCGCTCGGCGTGCTGGTACCGCAGGCGTTTACGCTCGGCAATCAGACCATCCCGTCGGCCTTCGATTCCGTGCCCGGCCTGACCGCGCACCTGCCGATCGAACAGGCGATTGGATTTGCGATGGCACGCGGGGTACCGGAAGCGCAGCGCTCGAAGATTCGCGAGGCGTTCCACGCTGCGATGCAGACCGAGCCGGTCAAGAACTTCGGACGCGACAACTTCTATGTCCTGTCCGGCGCCAGTGGCGACGAAGCTGCCGCGATCTTCGACGCGCTTGAATCCAACTTTGCGTGGACGCTCTGGGAACTGGGCGCGGCACGCGTCGATCCTCAGACCCTCGGCATTCCGCGCCCGTAGCGGCAATTCCCGCGGATCTACTAGGGAAGCCGGGCGTGCATCGCACGTCCGGCAGATGTCCCGGCAGGCTTTGCGCCGCTGCGATTCGTCGCCTGCCGGCGCTCGCCCCGGAAAAGGAAATCGAACAATCATGATGCAAGGTCAGAAACTGCGCAGAGCCGACTTTGTCACGAGTCTGATTCTGCTGGGGTTCGGCGTCTGGATGCTGCTGGAGGCGTTCAAGATGCCGATGCGCGATACCTTTGGCGGAGTGCAGAATGTCTGGTATGTCTCCCCGGCGCTTTTCCCGTTGATCGTTTCGATCGGGATCCTGGTGCTGGCAACGGTGTTGCTGTTGCACGCGATCCGCAGCGGTGGTGCCGCCGCCCTGGTTCATTCGCTCAAACATCTTTCCGAAGCCGATCGTGAACCGCTGATACGCTTTGGCGGCATACTGCTGGGGCTCGTTTCGTTTGTTTACCTCTACATCCCCCGGGTCGATTTTTTTCTGGCGACAATTCTGATGCTGTTCTATTTCATTGCCGCCTACTACCTCGATGATCACTCGATCCTCAAGCGTTTGATCGTTTTCTATTGCGCCGGCTGTGTGCTGTTCATTGTGCTGTTCGCGACACCGCTGGCAGGTTCACTGAACCGCCTGTTTGCCTACGCTACCGACATCGTCGCCCTGCTGTTCTTCGTGGCGATGGTTGTGTTTGTCCGCCGAGCTACGCGCGGCCGGACCGACCAGCGCGCACGGATCCGGCTGGCCCTGATCGTGACCTTTGTGACCCCGCTGATCCTGATCCCGGTCTTCCGCTACTTCCTGCGCGTGCAGATGCCGCGCGAAGGTGGAATCATCGAAATCATGCACCTGATCTACTACTCGATTCGCTAAGGAGCCGTGATGTTTGTACTCGAGCGATTCGGCATCTTTTTCTCCAATCTGGCGGCGATGGTCTTCGACCCGGTAGGATTGCTGCTGCTGTTCGGATCGGTCTTTCTCGGCATCCTGTTTGGGGCCATGCCGGGGCTGACCGCTACCCTGGGGGTCGCGCTGCTGACAACGCTCACCTACGGAATGCGCGCCGAAACCGCGATGATCGCCCTGCTGGGGATCTACGTTGGCGGCGTCTACGGCGGCTCCTACTCGGCAATCCTGATCAACATCCCGGGCACCGCGGCTGCCGCGGCTACCTCGCTGGACGGCTACCCGCTGGCGTGCAAGGGTGAGGGCGGCCGCGCGCTCGGCCTGACCACCACAGCGTCGGCGATCGGCACCTTCGTCGGGATGCTCTTCGTGGTAAGCATCTCGCCGTTGATCTCGCGCATTGCGCTACAGTTCACCTCGTTCGAGTTCTTCCTGCTGGCCTTTTTCGGCATCATAATAAGCGGCACATTGACCAGCCCCGATCTCGTCTACAAGGGCTGGATCGCGGGTCTGCTTGGTCTCTTCCTGGCCATCGTGGGACGCGACGGGTTGCAGTTCTACCCGCGTTTCACCTTCGGCATGCCGCAGCTGGAGGGAGGTCTGGAGGTGGTGCCGGTGTTGATCGGCGCCTTCGGCATACCGCAGATAATCGGTGTGCTGAAAGACCGCTTTGCCCCGGCGGAGGCCAAGCGCTTCCAGCGCATCCTGCCTGAGTTCGGTACGATCGTGCGGCGTCTGCCGACCATCCTGCGCTCGGCGCTGATCGGTGTCGGCATCGGCGCGGTGCCGGGAATCGGTGAGGACATCGCCGGCTGGGTATCCTACGGGGCCGCCAAGAATGCTTCGAAGCATCCGGAGAGCTTCGGCACCGGTGACGAAGAGGGTGTGATCGCGTCCGAGACCGCCAACAACGCCTGTATCGGCGGCGCCATGATCCCGCTGCTGAACCTCGGCATACCGGGCAGCCCGCCGGCGGCGATGCTACTGGGAGCGTTGATGCTGCACGGCGTCAATCCGGGGCCGATGCTGCGCTTCGATCACCCCAACTTCATCCTGCAGATCACCGCGATCCTGCTGCTGGCGTCATTTGCGATGTGGATCCTCGGCATGCTGCTTGCCAAGCAGGTGGTCAAGGTGCTGCGCATCCCGCCGCCGCTGTTCATGCCGATCATCGCCGTGCTGTGTGTCATCGGTTCGTACGCGCTGGGATTCAAGATCTTCAACCTCTACCTGATGATACCGGTGGGAATAATCGCCTATTTCCTGACCGAGATGGGCTACCCGATCGCACCGCTGGTGATCGGTGTGATCCTCGGTCCGATGGCGGATCAGAACCTGCGGCGCGCGCTGATGGTCTCGCAGGGCAGCTTCATGCCGGTTTTCACGCGGCCGGTAGCGCTGATTCTCTTCCTGGTGATCGTGCTGACCATTGTCAGCCAGTTCCCGGTCTATAGGCGGGCGCTGGCAGCCCTGAAACGTCTGCTGTTGCGGAATAGATAGCTGCGCACCGGAGCGGCTGTTGACGCCCGCAGCGCGCGAAGCGTAACATGACGCCGTACCATGAACGGTGTGAATCGATCATCCGTCGATATTGAGAGCCTGGTTCGTTTTCTGCAGCCCGGCAACGTCCTGCTCCTCTCCGGTGCCGGTATCAGCACTGAATCGGG
>REDW01000143.1 GCA_007693325.1 Spirochaetaceae bacterium | reverse complement strand
ACTTAACTCAGGAGGATTTCATGAAACGGTTGCTTTTGATTGTGCTGGTACTTGCATTTGCCGCCCCGGTGTTTGCCGATGACGCGCTGACCCTGCCCACCGGCGTGTGGCGCACGCGGGTTGTGCCGGTATATTCGTTTGCGCGCAACGAGTTTGACGGTACTTTCGGTGTCGGGCGCAGTGGGAGCGATGCAGATCTGGACGTGCTTTCGCTCGGCTTTGCGTTAGAATATGGAGTGACCGATTGGATCACCATCGCCGGACAGTGGACGCCGGGCTTCACCGTATGGTCCAACCTCGACGCAGATGTACCAAACCCGCTTCGTTTTCCCGCTACAGGGGACGACGTGGATGGTGACATTTCAGTGGGCCGCTGGTTTGATCTCTTCCTGGGTGCTAAATTGCAACTCATCGGCGAGAACGCACCGGCGCGGCGCAACGACGTGCGGCTGGCGATTGCACCGGGTGTCAAGGTACCGTTTCCCGCGCCGGACTGGGATGACGAGCAGGAGAATCTCGAGGACGATGATGATTTCATCATATCCGGCGCCGACAAGAACCTGCTGGGGTTTGGAGGCCGCCTCTACATCGATTACGTGTTTTCTCCCAGGTTCTTCCTGAACTTCTATACCGAGCTGATCGCCTATCCAGGAAAAGGACCCGCACCAAGCGTGTTGGTCCATAAGCTGATCGATGAGTTGAACGGTCTTTCCGCTTTTGGAGCGGATGTAGACCTTGCAAACGACAAGTTTGAGTACGGCTACGACCTGACCGTTGAGATCGAACCGACCTACATTCATACCGCTTCACCGGGGCTCCGCATAACCCCCAGCCTGCCGATAACTTTCAATTACTCTCCGGAGCCTAAGCTGGACGGAACCAGAATGAGCGAAATCGAGGTGGACTTGACCCCGCTTCCAGGCGGCGTTATTAATCCATTTGCCAGCGTTGGGCATTCGAGTCTGTTGTCGGTGGCACCGACGGTGGAGTTTTTCTTTACCGGGCTTACCGTGCCCACGGCGTTGGAAATTGCTTATCGTTATCCGGTAGCTGGAGTCAACTCCAATGCTACAAACGTGTTTGTTATTCAAGTCAAAAACTACCTGAAGTTCTGGTAGCAAAACACTCGGGGGACCGGGGATCAAGAGAGTGTGGGGGCGTTTCGGCGCCCCCGTTTTGTTGGGCGGGCAGTGCACAAGCCAACACGCCTATGCATCGTCCTTGAAAAATGGAAGACAGTCTTCCATTTTTCAAGTAGGATACGTAGGGCGCGCTGATCTGACTCGCCGCAGCGCCGTTGCTGTATTGGGAAATTGCTGCCGGACGTGCTACACTCGGACTGCCAGACAGATGCGCAGCTCACAAGCCCTTCTATCCATCGCTGTCACCCTCCTGTTGACCTCCTGCGGCGCAACCCTCGTGCCGTATCAGGACGCTGAGCTGCCGCCGTTGCCCGAGGTCACCGGCCAGGCCGGCTGGGAGATCAGCCACGCCATGCAGCGGGCTGCCGAAGCGTTTCTGCAGCACAGCGGCGCCCCCGGTGTGCAGCTGGCCGTGCGCTTTGGAGATTACTCCTACGCCGGGGCCTACGGCCACCGCGACAACCGCCGCCGTGAATTTGCCCGCATTGATGATATCTACCGCGTTGGCAGCGTAACCAAGACCTTTAGCGCCGTTGTTGTGCTGCAGCTGGTGCAGCAGGGGCGGCTGTCACTGGATGACACCATCGGCGGCTGGGTTGATCTGCCGGCCGCGCGCGGCGTTACCGTGCGTCAGCTGCTGAACCATTCAAGCGGAATCCCCAGCTATAGCGAACGTACGCTGCCAAACCTGGGGACCATGCTGCGGCCGCGGCGCTGGTGGCAGCCAGAACAGCTGCTGGCGCGGGTGCGGCGCCGCGAGCTGCTGTTTGAACCCGGCACTAGCTATTCTTACTCCAACAGCAATTACGTTGCCCTGGGCCTGATTGCCGAGGCTGTCAGCGGCCGCAGCATGGCAGAGCTCTATCGGGAGCGGATCATCGAGCCCGCCGGGCTCACTGAGACCTGGTTTCTGCCCTACGAAGAGGGACCGCCGGAGCGGCGCCTGGTGGTGGGCTACGAGCGCGATATCCTGCCCTTTGGTACCCAGCGTATCAGCGCGCGAAAGCGCAGCTGGCTGACCTACGCTTACAGCGCCGGAGCAATAGTGTCCACGGCTCCTGACCTGGTGCGGTTTGCCGACGCACTGTTTGAGGGTAGACTGCTGCAGCCGTCCATGCTGCAGCAGATGACGCGCTTTATTGACGCGCCTGACCCCGATATTCCCGCGCAGACCGGTTACGGACTCGGCCTGCGGCGCCTGGAATCAGACGGCACCATCCTGATGGGCCACAGCGGCACCACCCCCGGATTTGGTGCAGTAGTCATGCACGCCCCGGGCGCCGATTACACAATAGCCGCGGCCGGCAACCTGTCGCGGCTGCAGTCGGTGGAGCTGATGCAGGGTGTGCTGGGCGAGCTTCGTGGAGTAAGCGCGTGGCGAGTGCACTGAGGCGGCGCGTGACTAAGGTGGCGCTGCTGCTGGCGCTGGGCAGCGCAGCCGGCGCCGGTGCGCAGACTATAGGGCCGGATCTGCTGATACCGGGTACCGCGCTGCCGCCGCAGGGGGCGCTGCGGCTGGCGCTGCAGATCTCGGCTCAGGCGGCGTGGTCGTACTTCTCGGTGGAAGACGGCCGCAGCGACCTGACCGACGGCCTGGGCGGCAATATGGCGGCAATGGCCGGCGGCATTGAGGCGCTGTGGGCCTTCAGCCCGCACGCCGCGCTATTTGTCAGCTGGCTTCCCGGCGGGGTGTTTGCATCGAGCTTCTCCGCCGATGAGCAGAGACGCGCTACCGGCTTCTTCCCGCTGCACAGCGGGGTGTGGCTCAAGCTGAGCGGAGACAACGGCCTGTGGCGCGGCAGCGCGGCAGCCGTCAGCAGCGGTGTGGCGCTGGTGGCAGCCATTCCCGTGCCGTGGCCGGATTACCAGCGCGAACTGGAGCGCTTGAACCAGGGGCTGACCTATACGCCGGAGAACAGCGGTGTGCGCGCCTGGGGCTTTGGTTACCTGCTGGAGGGCGAGTGGCGTGCGACCCGGCCGCCGGGGTTCTCATTGTGGGCCGCGCACGACCTGCTGCTCTTTCTGCCGGCAGACTATGACAGCGCCGGCCTGCGCGAGTTCGAGGAGAACCGCATCTGGCAACTGCTGCAGGAAACCGAGAGCGTTGACACCATCTGGTACCGCTATCAGGCCGGTGCCTACCTGGCGCCGGGGTTGCGCCTGCGCAGCGCAGGCGGCGCTCTGTGGCGCGTGGGCCTGCCGCTGAGCTTCCGTTATCGGCCCGAGCCGGTCTTTGACGGAGATATTGCGGTCAAGCACACCCAGGAGTGGCTGCTGGATCTGGGTGTGCAGGCCTCGGTAACCCTGCCGCAGACCAGGCGCCACTGGGAGTTTGTCTTTGGCTACCGCGCGCCGCTGGCCGGGCGCAACCTGCGCGCCGAGCACCAGCTGAGCCTGGCCGCGGTGGTGGACTTTACTGCACGTACTGAAGCGTCACCGCCGTTGTTCCAACGGCAAAGCCGGTTGGAACCCAGCCTTCGGCCATATCCGCGTTGAAGCCTTCGATAATCGACTGGTCATCGTTGGCGTAGCTGGTGAAGTAGAGCCGCTCGGGCTGCCAGGCCGAGCTCTCGACAAACAGGTACCAGATCTGAACCCCCTCGTAGAGCGAGATCCCCGACAGCGCCATATTGTCCTCTTCAAACAGCTCGATAGCGGCCTGGACGCGGTCTCCACTGAACATGTCGTAGGCAAAACGCCACTGCTGGACCTGCCACGGCATATCGACAAACAGCAGGTAGAACGCCTCTTCGGTGCGCGAGAGATCAGTCGGAAACCAGCCGTCGGCGAGCAGCGCGTTGAGCTCCTCTTCCACCGCCTGCATGTCATCACCCAGCAGGCGCACCAGGCGCGCGCGGCCCGGGGTAAGTCCGATGCGCTCTGCAAACGGGCGGTCCACGTAGAGAACAGAGATGCCGGTACCCTCGGCCACCTCCAACCCCGTGGGTACGTAGTTGTCTGATACGCGTTCATCGATTGCGTCTTGCGCTTCAGCCAGGTCTTCGGAATACTGGGCGATCACCCACGAGTCGCGCGCCTCGGCGGCCAGCAGCGGCACGATGAGCAGAAATAACAGGAAAGCGATGCGTTGTGTCATAATGCAACTAGGCTAACACAGATCGCAAAACTTTTCCAAGCAAATATCGGCTGCAATTCAATCAGCAGCGCGGTTTGGGCTGTTATAAGGGGCATACCAGATCTTCCAAGGAGGGAGACATGAACAGTCTGAACTCGATTCTCGTTGAAGGGAATCTCACCCGTGACCCGCTGCTGGCGCAGACGCCCAAGGGCACCCCGGTGTGCAACTTCTCGGTTGCGTCCAACCGCTTCTATCGCAACAATGAGGAGTTGCAGAAGGAGGTCTCGTTCTTTGACGTCGAGGTGTGGTCCAAACTGGCCGAACGCTGCGCGGACACGCTCAAGAAGGGGCGCGGAGTGCGCGTGGTGGGACGGCTCAAGCAGGACCGCTGGACCGACGGCGAGGGCAAGAATCACGCGCGGATCAAGATTGTCGCCGAGCACGTTGAGTTCCGCCCGGTGTTCAGCAAGCCGGAAGCCGCACTGGAGCAGGCCGAGACAGAAGAACTGCTGCCCGAGCCCGAGTACGAGGAGGGCAGGGTGCCGGAGCCGGCCGAAATTCCGTTCTAGAATGATAGAACGCGGGGCGCAGCGGGTTGAATTTTGTGCGCTTTTGGCTTGACGCTGGACCGACAATGTCGGTATTATTGCGCAACATGGTGAAAGAGCTGCATAAAGATACAGCCCATACCGCTTCTGCATGGTGGCGAACCCTCGGGGTCTGACGGGTTCGTCTTGTCGCAGGCCCTGTAGTGTTACGGGGTGCTGCTGTTGTTGTCAAAAGCCGCGCCTTCCAGCGCGGCTTTTTTTGTCACCGCAAGATTTTGCGGCAAGGAGATCGACCTAATCATGGCGCATCGTAGTGACGGAATCATCAAGATCCTGCCCGGAGAACGCTACACCCCGTACGCGCTGGCCAAAAAACTGCAGGCGGCCGCCATTCTGGAGTCATCATCGTACCAGAAGGGACGCGAGCGCTATTCTATTCTGATGGTAGATGAAGCGTTCCGCATAGAACAGCGCGCCGACCGCGTGCTGATGATTGCCGACGGCAAGCGCTACCGCATCAAGGGCGCCGGCCGCGATATTCTGGAGGTGCTGCGTTACTTTGCCGATCAGCATACGCCGCCGCACCAGGACTTTCCGTTTCCCTCCGGTGGCATCGGCTACCTGTCGTACGAATTTGCGGCGCGCTGCGACAGCATCAGTTTCCGCGCCAAGGCCGACCCGCTGCAACTGCCGGATGCGGCGTTCATCTTTGGCCACGTGTTCCTGATATTTGATCACTACACCGACCTGCTCTACCTGATCGGGCTGAACTACAAGCAGCACCAGGTTGACCTGCAGCGCGCGGTGGCCGACGTTGAGCGGCGCATCACCGACCTCAACTTCAACTACCTGCAGGATGAAACGGTGGACTACCCGGTGTCTATTGAGGCCGAACACGCCGAGCGCGAGCAGTTTCTCTCCGGCGTGGAGTCGGTCAAGCGCGAGATCATTGCCGGCAACCTGCTGCAGGGGGTGCTGTCGCGCCGGTTGCGCATCTCTACGGCTATGCCGGCCATCGAGGCCTACCGCCGTCTGCGTACGGCCAACCCTTCGCCCTATCTGTTCTACGTTGACTTTGGCAGCTACCAGATTTTTGGCTCCTCACCGGAGGTGCACGTCAAGGTCAGGGACGGCGAGGTGCGTATGCGCCCGATTGCCGGCACCCGCCGCCGCGGTGCAGACCGCGCTGAGGATCAGCGCCTGGAGGCCGAGCTGCTGGCAGACCCCAAGGAGCGCGCCGAGCACCTGATGCTGGTTGACCTGGCGCGCAATGACCTGGGCCGCGTCTGCGAGGCCGGCAGCGTGGTGGTGCACAAGTACATGACTGTCCAGCGCTTCTCGCACGTGATGCACATTGTCTCGCAGGTGCGCGGGCAGCTTTCATCCGGGCGCAGCGGGGAGGACGCGGTGCGCGCCACCTTTCCGGCCGGCACGGTTTCCGGTGCGCCCAAGATCCGCGCAATTGAGGTGATAGATGCGCTGGAGCGCGAGCCGCGGCGCTTCTACGCCGGGCTGGTGGGCTATCTGGAGCCCGGGGGCAACCTGGACACCTGCATCACCATCCGCAGTGCGCTCAAACAGGGCGCCACGCTGGTGCTGCAGGCCGGCGCCGGGGTTGTCTACGATTCCGTGCCCGAGCGCGAGTACGAAGAAACCGGCGAGAAACTGCGTGCGCTGGCGCACGCGGTAGGAGTGGAGGTTTAACGATGATTCTGTTGCTGGATAACTACGATTCGTTTACCCATAATCTGTACCAGTATATGTCCGAGATCACTACCGAGCCGATAGAGGTGATCCGCAATGACGCGGTCACACTGGACCAGGTTGGCGCCATGAAGCCGCAGCGCATTGTGATCTCGCCGGGTCCGGGGCGTCCCGAAGAGGCCGGAATATCGGTAGCGCTGATCAAGCGCTTTGCCGGCAAGATTCCAATCCTGGGGGTCTGCCTGGGCCACCAGGCTATTGGCTACGCCTACGGTGCCTCGATTGTACAGGCCAGGAACATCGTGCACGGCAAGGTAGAGCCGATGCAGCTGGACGGACGCGGACTGTTCCGCTCGATTGACTCTCCGGCGCTGTTCACGCGCTACCACTCTCTGGTGATAGACGAGCAGACGCTGCCGGCCGAGCTGGAGATTACCGCCCGCAGCGCTGACGGTGAGATCATGGGCGTGCGCCACCGCGACTACCTGCTGGAAGGGGTGCAGTTTCACCCCGAGTCTATTGCCAGCGAGTCCGGCAAGAAGCTGCTGGCCAACTTCCTGCACTATCTGCGCGAACCGTTTGTGGCGCGCGAGCTTCTGACGCGCGTGATAGCCGGCGAGCAGTTAGGACGCCGCGAGGCGGCCAATTTCATGGAGGAGGTCACCGAGGGCAACCTCAGCCCGGCCCAGATTGCCGGTTTCCTGGTGGCAATCAACGCCCGCGGCATCAGCTCTGAGGAGATTGCCGGCTGTGCATCGGTGCTGCAGCGCAAGCGCGTTCCGGTAACAACCGAACGCCCGGTGCTGGATACCTGCGGCACCGGCGGCGACGGACTGGGTACCTTCAACATATCTTCCATGGCGGCACTGGTGGCCGCGGCCTGCGGCGCAGCGGTTGCCAAGCACGGTAACCGCGCGGTCAGTTCACACAGCGGCAGCGCGGACTTCTACCGCGAGCTGGGCATAGCGGTGGATCTGTCGCGCGAGCAGGCCGAAGCGCTGATAGCGCAACACGGCTTTGCCTTTCTGTTTGCCCCGCTTTTCCACGGCGCCATGAAGCACGCCGCGGTGCCGCGCCGCGAGCTGGGCATCAAGACAATCTTCAACCTGCTGGGTCCGCTGGTCAATCCCGCCGGTGCCCAGTACCAGATAATCGGCGTCTACGACCGAGCCTTCTGCCGCCCGGTTGCCGAGGCAGCGGTAGCGCTGGGGACGCAGCGCGGCATGGTTGTGCACGGTCTGGACGGTATAGACGAGCTATCGGTCTCCGCCCCCAGTCTGGTGGTGCGCTTTGACCACAGCGGCATCACCGCCGAAGAGGAGCTGGATCCCGCTACGCTGGGTATAACCGGCTACCGCCTTGAAGATCTGAGCGGTGGGGACGCCCAGGCCAACGCGGCCATGGCGCGCGAGATGCTGGCCGGCGGCGGCCGCGCTGCTGTGCGCGATGCGGTGCTTCTGAACGCCGCCGCCGCGCTGGAGGTCTACGGTGTTGCAGACAGCATCGCCGCGGGCCTCGCGCTGGCGCGCGAGGCCCTGGCATCCGGCGCCGTGGCCGCCAAAGTGCAGGCTATTATAGAGGCCGGACACGGCGCTGTGCCGGCCGCCGAGGCCGGCGCGCGGAGCGCCTCGTGAGCCGCGCCGATATCCTGCAGCAGATCTGCCGCCGCCGCCGCGAGCGCGTGGCCGCCGAAGGCCCCACGCTGGGCGTGGCTGTGCCGCCGCAGCGCGCTACACCGATTGTGCCGTTTGCGCGCGCGCCGGCGGTGATCTGCGAAATCAAGCGCCGCTCACCCTCGCGCGGCGATATCAGCGCTGACGCCGACCCGGTGGCCGCGGCCCTGGCCTACCGGGACAGCGGGGTGCGCTCGGTCTCGGTGCTGACCGAGCACGATCACTTTGGCGGATCGCTGGCCGATCTGATGGCGGTCAAACAGGCGGCGCCGCAGCTGGCGCTGCTGCGCAAGGACTTTCTGCTGACGCGGGAGGACATCGACGTAGCCTACCGCGCCGGGGCGGACGCGGTGCTGCTGATTGTTGCGGCGCTGGAGGATGCCGAGCTGGCGGCGCTGCACGATGCCGCGGTTGAACTGGGAATGCAGGCGCTGGTGGAGGTTCATAGCCGCGATGAGCTGCAGCGCGCGGCGCGCCTGGCGCCGCCGCTTGTAGGAATCAACAGCCGCGATCTGCGCAGCTTCAGTATTGACCGCCTGTTGCCGCTGCAACTGAAGGCTGCTATAGACTGGCCGTGCCGCGTCATCTTTGAGTCCGGAATCCTGGGTTACGAAGACGCCTTCTACGCCGCGGCCGCCGGTTTTGACGGTGTACTGGTGGGAGAGGCGGCTATGCTTAACCGGCAGCTGCCGGAGCAGCTGGTAGCCGCGGTGCGCGACGGCTCGACGGCTGCGGCCGGCAACGGCTTCTGGCAGCGGATTGCGTCAGGCGCGCAGCGCGCGGATGGAGGCAACAGCGGGGCCGGCGGCAGCCGCGGCCGGGCTCCGCGGCCGCTGGTAAAGATCTGCGGCATAACCAACCGCGCTGACGCTGTGGCCGCAGTACGCGCCGGGGCCGACATCCTGGGCTTTGTCTACGCCGACTCACCGCGGCGCGCTCCAGACCAGCTGCCGGCCGAGCTGGCCGACCTCCACGTGCTCAAGGTTGCCGTGGTGGTCTGCGACGGCAACCCGCCGCGCCTGCCGCCGCCGGTCTCCGGCCTTCTGGCTGGTGGCCACATAGATGCGCTGCAGTTCCACGGTGACGAGCAGCCCGAGCAGTGTATGCCGCTGGCAGCCGGAGCGCCGCCTGCATCCGCCGTCCCGCCGGCACCAGGGGTGCCGGCGGCCTACTACAAGGCCCTGCGCCTGCGCACCACGGAAGATGCCGAGCAGATAGAGCACTACCGCTCGCCGCGGGTACTGATAGACGCCTTTGACCCGGCCGTGCGCGGCGGCAGCGGCAGGCGCATTGCGCCGGAGCTGGTGGTAGCCGCCGCGCAGCGGCTGCCGCTGTGGCTGGCCGGCGGCATCGGCGTGGACAACGTGGCACAGATCATCGGCGAATGGCGGCCGGAGCTGATTGACGCCTCCAGCCGCCTGGAGAGCCGGCCGGGACGCAAGGATCACGCCCGGCTGCGCGCGTTTTTCCAACAGATCGACAAGGAGACCGGGAATGCCGCAGCATTGTAAGAGCTACAACAACTATTTTGGCCAGTTTGGCGGGCGCTACGTTGCCGAAGTGCTGCGTACCCCGCTGGACCTGCTGGAGGAGGAATTCAGCGCCGCGATGTCCGATGACCGCTTCTGGCGCGAGTTTGACACTATCGGGGTGCAGTTTGTGGGACGGCCTACGCCGCTGCTGTTTGCCGAGAACAGCAGCGCCGCGCTGGGCGGCGCGCAGCTCTACATCAAGATGGAGGGCCTGGCGCACACCGGCGCGCACAAGATCAATAACGCCGTGGGCCAGGCGCTGCTGGCGCGGCGCATGGGCAAGAAGCGCATCATTGCCGAGACCGGCGCCGGACAGCACGGCGTGGCAACCGCGGCGGTCTGCGCCAAGCTGGGCCTGGAGTGCCGCGTCTACATGGGAGAGATCGACATCCGGCGCCAGAAGCCCAACGTGTTCTGGATGCAGATGTACGGCGCCGAGGTTGTCCCGGTGGCATCCGGCTCGCGTACGCTCAAGGACGCGGTCAACGAGGCGCTGCGCGACTGGGCCGAGAGTTTCCCCGACACGCACTACCTGATTGGATCGGCGCTGGGCCCCTCGCCCTACCCGGATATGGTGCGCGAGTTCCAGTCCGTGGTTGGCCGGGAGACGCGCCAACAGACCGAAGCGCTGGGGCTGGATGTAGCGGCGCTGGTGGCCTGCGTTGGCGGCGGTTCCAACGCCATCGGCTTCTTTGCGCCCTACCTGGAACAGGCGCAGCCGCGGCTGGTGGGCGTTGAAGCCGGGGGCACCGGTGATGACCCCGGCCGGCACGCCGCGCGCATGGGCGGCCTGGGAGAACCGGGGATAGTGCAGGGCTACAAGAGCCTGTTTCTGCTGGACGAAGACGGCCAGGTCCAGCCGACGCATTCGATCTCGGCCGGGCTGGACTATCCCGGGATTGGCCCGCAGCTGGCGTCGCTGGGGGCAAGCGGACGGGTTGAGTTCCGCCGCGCGCGTGACCAGCAGGCGCTGGAGGCGGTGCGGCAGTTTGCGCGCAACGAAGGGGTGGTGTTTGCGCTGGAGTCCGCCCACGGTGGCGCGGTGGCGCTGGAGATAGCCGCCGAGCTGCAGCCGCATCAGGCGGTGGTGGTCAACATGTCCGGCCGCGGTGACAAGGACCTGTTCATCATGGCCGGCGAGCTGGACCGCGCCGCGTGGCGCGAGTTCCTCCTGAGCGAAGGAGACAGACTATGAGCCCGGCCGCACAGAGCCGCCCGCGCGTTATGGCGCACATGATCCCCTGGTTTCCGGATCTGGAGCGCTCGTTCAGCGTGGCGCGCGCGCTGCTGGACGCCGGGGTGGGCTACCTCGAGGTGCAGTTCCCCTACTCGGACCCCACCGCCGACGGCCCGGCCATCCAGAAGGCGTGTGCCGACGCTCTGCAGGCCGGTTTCCGCGTTGCCGCCGGGTTTGAGTACCTGGAGCGGCTGCGCGCGCACCGCGACGTGCCGATCTTCCTGATGAGCTACGCCGGGCTGGTCTACCGCCGCGGCGTGGGCGAGTTTGTGCGCTGCGCCGCCGATCACGGGGTTAGCGGGCTGATTGTGCCCGATCTGCCTCCCGGAAGCGATGAAGGCCTCTACGAGCAGGCCGCCAAGTACGGCATCAGCGCGGTTCCGGTGGTGGTTGCCAGCGCGCGCCAGAACCGCATCGATGCGGTTGCCGCAACGCGCCCGGCCCATATTTACGCGGCACTGCGCAGCGGCATAACCGGTGAGCGCACCGTTATCGGGCCCGATAACCTGGCGTTCCTGGACCGCCTGCGCCCGATTGGCGCCGAGTTGATGGCCGGTTTTGGGGTGCAGTCCGCAGAGCAGGTGCAGGCGCTGGCGGGGCACGTGGACACCGTAGTTGTGGGGTCGGCCTTTGTGCGTGCAATCGAGCGCGCGGTTGCAGCAACCGCCGGCGGGGCGTCCGCCGAGGCGGCGGACGCCCTGTACGCTGCGGTGCACCAGCTGGCGCACGAGCTGCTGGGCGCGTGAGCCACACCGCCGCGGCCGGCGCATCCGCGCCGGCCGCCCCAGCCGCGGCGGCCGCGCCATTGACGGCCCTGCG
>REDW01000097.1 GCA_007693325.1 Spirochaetaceae bacterium | reverse complement strand
ATGCCGGGGCTGCTGGGCTCCCGCACCGTCTTCTCGCGGCGTTACGCGGGCGGCCGCAGCGGCGGGGTTGACCCCGAAGCACTGGCGCGGCTGCAGCGGATTATCCGTCCGCTGGTGCTGCGGCGCACCAAGACTCAGGTGGCGCCCGAGCTTCCGCCGCGCGAGGAGCAGGTTATCTACGCCGAGCTCGGCACGCGCCAGGCGGCGGTGTACGAAACACTGCGCCAAAGCTACGAGACCCAGATTGCGCAACAGGTTGCCAACGGTGAGGTGCGCGAGTCCAGTATGATGATCCTGGAGGCGATGCTGCGGTTGCGGCAGGCTGCTATTCTGCCGGCGCTGGTGGACAGCGCGTACCAGACTACACCGGGCGCCAAGCTCGATCTGATGGTGGACCTTCTGGCAGAGATTGCCGCGGAGGACAACAAGGCGCTGGTGTTCTCGCAATTCACCTCTGTGCTGGACGAAGTTGAGCGGCGGCTGGAAACTGCGGTCATGCCCCGCTTCCGGCTGGACGGCTCAACGCCGCAGGCGCGTCGCGCCTCCCAGATTGCCGCGTTCCAGAAGCACCAGGGCGCCGCTTGCTTTCTGATCAGTCTCAAGGCCGGCGGCCTGGGTATCAACCTGACCGCGGCCGACTACGTGCTGCTGCTCGACCCGTGGTGGAATCCGGCGGTTGAGGCTCAGGCGGTTGACCGTTCGCACCGCATCGGCCGTAACGGAACGGTCTTTGCCTATCGGCTGGTGGCGCGCGGTACCATTGAAGAAAAGATGCTGCGCCTGCAGCAGCGCAAGCGCGAGGTTGCCGACGCGCTGATAAAGGCCGATCAGTCTATGCTGGGAACTCTCAGCGGCGATGATCTGCTGGAGCTGTTCAGCCGCTGAGCGCTGCGGGCAGCAGCGCCTCCAGCTCGTCGGCCGGCATTGGCTTGCCGAAGTGAAATCCCTGCATCAGCGTGCACTGCATCTCGGTCAGCACGGCTACCTGGCGCTGGTCAACAACACCCTCAACAATCACCTGCTTGCCGCGCGCACGAATGCCTTCGATTATGCCGTGCAGAAAGCGCTGATCCTCAACGCTGTCGGCCAGGCCATTGGCAAACTCGCGATCAATCTTGATTGTCTCAACCGGAAGGTTCTTCAGGTACGCCAATGACGAGTTACCGATGCCAAAATCATCGATCCAGACTTCCACGCCCAGTTCTCCCAGGCGATTGATGACGCCGATTGCCGCCGTAAGGTTTTCCATGCAGCGCCGTTCGGTGATTTCCAGCTTGAGGCGCCGGGGGTCGGGGTCACCGGAGTGACGCAGTGCGGCCTGTACCACCTCTATCAGGTCTTCGTCAACAAACTCACCGGCGCTGACGTTCATGGTGACCCAGATATCCGGCCATCGATTCAGTTTCTCGCAGACCTTGTACAGCGCCCACTTGTCGATTGCTCTGACCACACCGGTCTCCTCGGCAAGGTCGATGAAGTCCGGCGGGCCGATGACGCCGCGCTCGGGGTGCCGCCAACGGATCAGCGCCTCGGCGCCCGCAATCTGCAGTTTGCCGTCGCGCTGCTGCATGATCGGCTGGTAGTAGAGTTCAAGCTGGTGCTCTTCAAAAGACCGCAGCAGTTCTGTGTGAAGCTGCATCCGGGTCACGGTGCGTTGGTGCAGGCCGCGATCGTAGTAGAGAAATCCCTGGCCGAGCTCTTCGGCTTCTACACTGGCAGAGTTGGCGCACTGAATCAGGCGGTCGGGGTCGTCGGTGTCATCGGGAAAAACGCTGATGCCGACGCGGCAGTCGATGGTGATATCCACGCTGCGGAAGCGATACGGCACACCGACGGTATCGAGCAGTTTCTGCGCCACTATCCCGGCGTCGGTGTTATAGGCAATTCTGGTCAGAATAACCACCAGGTTGGCGCCCTCAAAGCGGAACAGGTAGTCGCTGGAGCGGATGCACTCCTTGATGCGGCCAACGCTGTTCTCCAGTAGAAGGTCACCGATGTTGTGACCGTGGGTTTGATTGACGCGTTTGAAGTTCTTGAGACTGACAAAGAGCACTGCACGCATGTCGTGGCTGGATGTGCGCCGCGCGTGCTCGATTTCGGTACGCAGGATCACGTCGAGCGAACGTCGATTGAGCAGGCCGGTCAGCGGATCGCGGAACTCGTACTCTGCCAGGCGCGACTCGGCCTCTCCCAGGCGCGTGATGTCGTGCGAGAATACCAGAGCGTGGCTGATTGAGTTGCCGTCCTCGCTGTAGGGATAGAATGACACGTGCATGTGACGTTGTTCCGCACCGAATTGGAAGCTATCGACGTAGTGGATCTCCTCGCCGGAGAAACATCGGTCAAGATTGGGTTTGATGGTGGTATCGAACTTCTGCCCGCCCCAGACGGTAGCAACAGACTGGTTCAGGATTTCTTCACGCTCCCGACCGAGCGTCTTGCAGTAGGAATCATTGACCAGCTCGTAGCGGTAGCCGCGATCGATCAGGGTGATGAAATCGTGCGAAAGGTTGACGATGTACTCGTAGCGATTCTGCATAGCGCTGCGGCCTGCTCCAGCCTGCACTGATTATACCGTGAATCGGCCGTGCGCGAAACCCGCGGTTCAGCGTGTGTTCTTCAGCGCCATATCGCCGGGTTTTATCCAGCCTTTGCGGCGCAGGATCTCGCTGAACAGTAGCGTCAACACGGCCGGCAGCGCAAAGTGCAGCAGCAGGATCGCGGGAATAGCATCCGGGCCCATGGTCTCAACGGTGGCAAACTGTCCAACCAGGCCGCTGGTTCCCATTCCGGCACCCACACGGTTGTTCTGCATGCCGAAGACCACCGTACCCACCGGTCCCAGGATAGCTGCCGCCAGCGTAGGGGCGATCCAGATCCGCGGGTTACGCACAATGTTGGGGATCTGGATCATCGAGGTCCCCAACCCCTGCGATACCAGTCCGCCAACACCGTTCTCGCGGAAGCTGGCCACCGCAAAGCCCACCATCTGGCAGGCGCAGCCGATAGTAGCCGCACCGGCCGCCAGGCCGCTCAGGCCCAGCGAGATTGCGATTGCTGCGCTGGAGATCGGCAGCGTCAGGATCATGCCCATGGTGGCGGAAACCAGGATGCCCATCGGCAGCGGGTAGAGCCCGGTAAGGGCGTTGATGAATGCGCCGATAGCGGTCATCATTGCGGCTACCGCCGGCGCCAGAAAAGCTCCGGTAGCGCCGCCGACAATAATCGATCCACCGGGAACCAGAATGATATCGAGCCCGGTGCGCCCCTGGATCAGACGCGAGAACTCGGCTCCGGCCAGCGCCGCCAGCATAGCGCCCACCGGCTCCCCAATAGCCAGGCCGGTCTGGGCGCCGTTCATGACCACTGTCCCCGCACCGATAGCGCCGCTGACCACTGCGGCAAACACTCCCAACGGCGAAGCGCCGACGCTGAAGGCTACACCGGCACCTATAGCGGGGCCCATCAGATACTGCGCGGTCTGGCCAAAATCTGCCAGCAGCGATACTCCGCTGTAGACGCCGATCTGGCGGATGATCAGCCCGATGATCAGCGAGGCAAAAAGCCCCAGCGCCATGCCGTTGAGGACCTTGATGATGTAATCGCGCACCTTTTGCCCGGTTGTGGCGTCGGCCATGGTGATCTCCTATAATGCTGCGGTCGTGGGTAACAATACGCCATGCTGCAGCGAGCTGCAAGGACTATCCGTCCTGCAATCCGCTGCGTAGCCTGCGGCAGAGTACGGCGATAACACCCTGCGCCAGCGAGGGGTGATCGGCCATCACGCTGTCGAAGGCCTCCTTGTCCAGGCGCAGCAGCACGGTGTCTTCCAGTGCCGTGGCTGAAGCCGAGCGCGGTTGGGGATCGAGTACCGCCATTTCGCCCACCACTTCGCCCGGCCCCAGTTCAGCAAAGCGGCGGTCACCGTCGTGGATCAGGACCAGGCCTTCGCGGATGGTGTACATGCACGATCCGAGTTCACCCTTGTGGATGAAGGTCTCGCGCGGCGCTACATCGATCTCCTCTACAATTGAGGCGATGTGCGCCAGGACCGCATCCGGGATACCGGCAAAGATTTCGGCAGTCTTGAGCGCCAGGACACGTTCGATGGTGGTTAGCACGCTATCCTCCGGTTTGTTCTGGCTCAGCCCGAGCGACCACGCAGCCGCACGCGCACAGATGCGCGGCCACTGTTGGGGCCACAGCTCAGGATTATTGGCGATCTGGTTTACCCGGGCGTTAGCCCCGAGCGGGCGCAGCCCGAACAGCTCGTGGTACTTCTCAATTTCCGGCGGGCGGTCATCGCGGTGCTCGGTGACCGCCAGCATCCGCTGGCGCAACGGTCCGGTCAGTATGACATCCAGCAACTCCGCTGCAAGCGCGCGGTCACGCTGGGTTCCCTCGAGCATGCGCCGCCGCACACCCTGAACCTCGTCCTGGGAGTGTAACAGAGACAGCAGCAGAAAAGCGTCCTCCACGCTGCGCACGTAGCTGTCGTGTGCAGCCGATACCAGCGCGCGCAGCATGGGGCCGTCTGCGCTCAGATCGTGCAGCGCCATAACCGCCAGCGCCGCGCGTGACATACGCCGATCGATAGCGCCCAGTACCTGCGGACGCGTTGCCGCGTCGGCACGGTAGCCGCGGGCAACTAATGCGTGCAGGATTGCGGTGGTCAACTCTCCCTGCGGACGCGGCAGCCCCTGGACCAGTACCGCAGTGACGCCGCTCTGCTCCATTCTGGGCGAAGCTCGTACGATGCGGACGCAGGTGTGCGGCGGCAGCGCCGAGTTCTGATTGACAATGCGCGTCAGCTCGGGCAGCACCGCTTGCCCCAGACCCGCCAGTGCAGCCAGCGCCTCGGCGCGGGTATGCGCCGGTTCGGTCAGCGCGATGACCTCCGGCAGCAGCGCCGGGTGCGCTACTGCGCGCACGGCGCGCAGCGCAGCCAGTTGCACCTCGCTGTCGTGGTCGTGCAGCAGCGGTATCAGCGGCTGATAGAACGAGCGCACCCCGAGACGCGCCAGGATATCCGCGGCGTGACGCCGGTCGGCGGGATCAGTTGACGCTACCAGCGAGTTGAAGACGTTGCCGGCGTGCAGGATGCCGTTGATCCCTCCGTAGAGAAATAGCCCGGTTACCGCGGCGGCGCGAATCTGCGGCTCGTGCGCGGTAAGCAGCGGCGCTACGTCTGCCACCGGATCCTCGCTGGTAGCGCACCAGGCGCCAACGGCTGCCTGGCGTACCTCGACCGGCTCATGACCGTTGACGGCTGCTCGAGCCAGCGGCTCGGCCCAGTCTGGTTTGAGTTCTTCAACACGGGTGAACGCCTCGGCGCGAACGCCGGGGTGTGGGCTGGCGGTCAACTCCTGGACACAGGTCTCGTAGTCCGGCATGCCGGCTTCGTGCATCAGGTCCAGCGCAGCACGCACCTGCCAGCGATCGGGAGTGTCAAGCAGTCGATGCAGTACCTCGCGCGTCGAGGCGTCGCTGAATACCAGATCCACGCCGTCGATGCGCCGCCGCGACAGCGACGTGCGCAACTGTGCGCCGTAGGCGCGGAACAGCAGCACTCCGGCCGCCGCGTAGGCCAACGTGAACACCAGTGCCACGCCTACCGCGTAACCGCCCTCGGCTGAGTCCACACGGCTCAGGCCCATCAGTACCAGCCCGCTGAAGCCGTAACTGAGCGGAATGCCGATGCCCTGCGCAAAGCCGTGTACCGCTTCGCGCTCGTGCGCCGGCAGCGGTTGAAACGCCGACTGCACCGACGTCTTGGCAAAGCCGGAGTACGTGCCGTACTCGAGAACCTGGATCGCCACCAGAATGCCCAGAAAGACCTGCGGTGAGACTCCCAGTGCTGCGGCGGCAAATGAAGCCCCGATGCCGATGGAGATCAGCGCAGGCCCACCGCCCAGGCCCGCCAGCATGCCGTAGCGCAGCAGCAGGTAGCCGGCGGCCAGAAACGTGAACAGCATTGCGCCGGCGGTAACCAGGGACTTTGCCAGACCGATGAACTGCGTCAGTTCGGCCTGGGTCACAAACACGCGTTGCGCCTGCGAATAGACCACGTACTGCAGCAGCAGCGAGGTGCTGAACGCCAGGAACTGGTAGAGGAAGACGAGCATCGCGTAGCGGTTGGAAACCAGGGTCTTGAGGCTGGCTACAGCCGAGTGGGAGTGATGCGACTTGTCTTCCGATGGCGGCGCCGGTTGGTGGCTGTCTGCACCGACCAGGTGCTGTAGATGCCGGCCAATCAGCAGTGATCCAATCAGCGCCGCTCCCGACAGCGGTACAATTGCCTCCACCGACCCCAGCAACTGCGACAACGGCGCCACCGCCAGACCGGCGCACACCACCGCGATCATCTCCCACGCTGTCAGACGCGGGTAGACGCCCTTGAGCGTGCGCGGATCGTAGAGCTCAGCGGCAATCGAGCCGCGCAGCATAAACGTGTAGAGCGCCCCCATGGTGTGCGTCAGCATGATGATGAACGGGGCTACCACGGAAAGCCATCCGAACCGCGGGAACGTCAGCACAAACAGAATTGGTGCCGCCAGCGCAAAGGTCAGCTTGGTGGTGCTGGAGAGCCGGAAGATCGAGATCCGCTCCTCGAGCGCCTGAAACCCCAGCGACACCATCGGCACCAGAACGCCGGCCATGATGTATGCCAGGCGCAGCCCGCCGGAGCCGAAGCGATATACCAGCAGTGTGTAGCCGGCGTTGTACAGCAGACCAAACGAGAGCCCCACCAGAAAGGCGTCGGCGGCCAGAAGCGGCAGAATCCTGCTCTCGGTTCCACGCGGTGGCAATTGATGCTGCATAGCGCTGCCGCACAGTATAGCGCGCAGCGCCAAACGTTGACAGCCTGTAGAAAAAGTGCGTACGATTCGGGTATAGTCAGACTTCGAGATAACCAATAGCAACGGCTCCATACCGGAGCCGTTGCTGCGCGTAGCGCACACCCCAAGGAGAGAGTCTTGCAGAGTAACCAGATCATGCACAACGCATGGAAGATGCGCATTATTGTTCCGGCCTTCAACATCCCGTACATTCCGATGATGGAGCCCATCATGCAGGCTGCACGAGATGAGGACGCCTTCTGCCTGGTGGCGGTGGCGCGGCTTGAGTGGACCAAGTTTCACAGCCGCAGTATGGAGGCTATCAGCCGCGAGTTTGCGCGCCTCAGTAACAGTGATCACGTGCGGCTGCATCTCGATCATATCCCGGTTATCGATGAGGACAACCTGGAAGTCCCGTACCTCGAACTGATCAGCCAGGCTGTCGAACTCGGTTTTCAATCGGTAATGGTTGACGGATCGCGGCTGGCGCTGGAGCAAAACATCGCGGCCGCGCGCGAGGTGGTGGAACTGGCGCACAAGGCAGACATCCCGGTAGAGGCCGAGCTGGGAGCCGTTCTGGGGCACGAGGCTGAGCCGGATATGACCTACGAAGAAATCGTGCGCACGCGGACCGGCTTCACCAGCGTTGCGGAGGCGCGCCGCTTTGTTGCCGAGACCGGGTGCGACTGGCTTTCGGTGGCGTTTGGTAACATTCACGGCGCGGTGTCGCAAGCGCTGCGCGACAATAAGAAAGTGGCGGCGCAGCTCGATATACCGCACCTGAAGGAACTGTCGGCGGCAGCCGGGGTTCCGTTGGTGCTGCACGGCGGAAGCGGCATACCGCGCGATAACATCCAGCAGGCGGTAGAGCACGGTATCGCCAAGATCAACATAGGCACCGAGGTGCGTCAGACATACGAGCAGGCGCTCAAGGCCAGCGACAGCACGGAGAAGGCCCAGGCAGCGGTGCACGAGAAGACGCGCTCGATACTGCGCGATTTTCTGGAGATAGCCGGCAAGCGACAGGACGTAACGGGAGGCACATGATGAGCCTGTTGGGAATTGATGTTGGCACCACCGGGTGCAAGGCGGCGGTCTTTGCCCCGGACGGTACGTTGCTCGCGCTGCGCTATACCGAGTACGATATCCAGCGCCCGCAGCCGCGCAGCGCTGAGCTCGACAGCCACGCAGTATGGAATCAGATATTCCACGTGATCAAGGCGGCGGTTGCGGAGAGCGGGGCGGGGCAGGAGCTGCGCTCAGTAGCGGTGGCCTCCATGGGCGAGAACATGGTTCCGGTCAGCCGCGAGCGGACTATCCTTGGTCCGTCAATTCTCAACGTTGATTATCGCGGCGAGGAGTACCTCTCTGACCTCGAAGCGCGATTGCCCAACTCACGGCTCTACGAACTCAACGGTAACGTATGGGGAAATCAGTACTCGCTGCCCAAGCTGATGTGGATCCGGCAGTACCAGCCGGAGCTGTACGACAGGACCTACAAGTTTCTGCACTGGAGCAGCTTTGTTACCTTCATGCTCGGCGGGGAGCCGCGGATCGACTACTCGCTGGCCAACCGCAGTCTGCTGTTTGACATCAACGCCGAAGACTGGTCGGATGAGCTGCTATCGCTGGCCGGAATCGAGCGTGACAAGCTGCCCGAAACCGTGGCATCCGGCGTTCAGGTGGGCGGCGTAGGAACACAGCAGGCCGCCGAGCTCGGCATCCCTGCGGGAACCCCGCTGGTGAGCGGTTCCCACGATCAGTGCGCCAACGCGCTGGGCTGCGGCGTCATTGAAGACGGCATGGCGATGTACGGCATGGGAACCTTCCCAACCATTGCACCGGTATTCTCAGCCTCACCGTCTGCTGAGGTCATGATAGAGACCGGGCTCAACACGGAGCATCACGCGGTTCCCGGACGCTACGTATCGTTTATCTTTCATATGGGCGGGTCAGCGGTCAAATGGTATCGCGACACCTTTGCCGCCGAAGAGCACCGCGGCGCCGAGGGCGGCGACATCTACCCACGGCTTTTTGGAGAGATGCGCGAGGCGCCGGCGCCGATCCTGGTGCTGCCGCGCTTTGCCCCGATGGGCCCTCCGGACTTTGAGTCTGACGCGTGCGCCGCAATGCTGGGCTTGAGCCTGGAGACCAGCCGCAGCGATGTACTGAAAGGTCTGGTCGAGGGCAATACGCTGGCGCTCAATCTGTCGTTTGAGAAGCTGCCGCAAGCCGGGGTGCGAGTAGAGAGCTTCCGCGCGGTAGGCGGCGGCAGCCGTAGCGACACCGCGGTGCAGATTGCCGCCGATATTCTGGGAAAGCCGATGACGCGCTCACTGGTAGCCGAGGCCGGAGCGCTGGGCGCGGCGCTGCTGGCCGGGATCGGTGCCGGCGTCTACGCTGATTTCCGCCAGGCGGTGGACGCCACCGCGCAGGTGGGTGACAGCTTTGAACCCAACCCCGCGCGCCACCAGCGCTACCAGCAGGTCTTTGCGCTGTATAAGGAGTTTCGCAGCCGGCTGCAGCCGCTGACCGAGCAGTGGACCGCGCTGCAGCGGAGCCTGCACGGCGGCTGAGGCAGCGGCGGCCACCGCGGCTGTTCAGCGTGCCAGGAAATCGCGCACGCTTTCAACCACCAGCGCGTGGTCCTGCTCGTGCGGCAGCCCGGATACCGTAATCGTACCGATGACTCCGGCGTTGCGGATCCGAATTGGAAACGATCCTCCGGACGCCGCGTAGAGCGCCTCATCGAGGCCACGCTCGCGCAGTGTTTCGCCCTTGAACTCCAGGTTCAGGGTGAAGTGGTACGAACTGCTGAAGACACGGTTGACCAGCCGCTTCTTGCGCCTGATCCACTCATCGTTGTCTACCGCGGTGCCCTCCAGCGCGTGATGAAACAGCTGCTGATCGTGGCGCTCTATGTCAACGGCTACACTCAGCCCTTCGCGCCGGGCGCGTTCGACTATTGCCAGGCCCAGCTCGAGCGCCTCATCGTTGCTGAAAGTCTCAAACTGCAGTTCCTGTTCCTGGCGCACGCATTCTTCGATACGCGCATCCAGCTTCTTGCTGCGTGCCATGCTTCTCCTCCTGAGCGAGTGTACCACGCTACGGCTATGGTGTTCCCGCCCGGGCGGCGTGGCGGGCTGCGGTCCGGGCGGCGTGGCGTTCTTTCCAACCGTACTTGAGGCTCAGCATCGAGGGGACCGCCACCAGCGTACTGACGGTAGCAAAGCTCAGACCGTAGAGCATTGTCCAGGCGAACGCGCGCCACCACTCAGCCGATTCCGAGCTGAACTGAATCTGCAGCAAACGGATATCGAGACTGATACCGAGCGCCATTGGGACCAGCGCCAGCACGGTAGTCAGCGCGGTCAGGATAACCGGGCGCAGGCGCGTGCGGCCAGCCTCGATTACCGCCTGTCTCCACGGCACGCCGTTGGCAATCAGCTTGTGGGTGTAGTCCACCAGTACAATGCAGTTGTTGACCGCCACTCCTGCCAGCGCAATACAGCCGATACCCGACATGATGATCACGAATTCCAGCCGTGCAAACGCAAAGCCCCACATCACGCCGCCCAGCGACAGAAAGACCCCAAACAGGATAATGAACGGGTCTGCCAGCGAATTGAACTGCGCCAGCAGAACAATGAATATCAGAAAGATAGCTACCACAAACGCCTGCAGCAGAAACTCGGTTGACTCGTCGCGAATGTCGGCGCCCTCGCCGCTGCCGATCGCGTAGCCGCGAGGCAGTTCAGTGCGGATTGCATCTACCCGGCTCTCGATTTCGCGCGTGATAGCTGCCCGGTTGGTGATGCCGGCATCGAAATCTGCCCATACCGAGACGGCGCGGCTCATGTTGCGCCGCTTGATGACGCCGGTTGCCGACTGCGGCTCAATCTCGGCCACCGAGGACAACGCAACGCGCACGCCGTCGTTGGAGACCACCATTACGTTACGCAGCGCTACCGCCGAGTCGCGCTCGGATTCCTGGTAGCGAACTACGATATCGTACTCGTCCTGGTTGTGACGGAACGTCCCCACCGTTGCCCCATTGATGGCGCTGCGCACCGTATTGGCGATGTTGGCCGTGGTGACGTCGTGGAACGCGGCGCGGCCGCGGTCGATGCGAACCGCGTACTCCGGACGGCCCGGCTCATAATCGGTGTCGGACGTGCGGAATTCCGGGTAGCGCTGCAGGATCGACAGGATCTGCGCGCTGATCTCGCCCAGCACTTCGTAGTCGGTGCCGCGTACTTCGTAGGAGATATCGTTACCGGTTGGCGGGCCCTCGTCGGCTTCTTCTATGCTGACCAGTGCACCGGTAACCGTTCCGAGACGCCGCCCGATTGCGCGCACCGCGTCACGGCCGCGGATGCTGCGCTCGTTGAACGGCACAAAGGTCACGTCCACCCGGCCGCGGTGGCTCTCGGCGTTGGAGCCGTCGCTACCGGCAATCGAGGCGTAGCTGTCGAGCGAACTCGGGGTGCTGCGCACCAGCTCTTCGACCTCCAGTACAGCTTCATCGGTATAGCGCAGTGGAGTTCCCTGCGGGGCTTCAACGGTGATCCGGGCGCGCTCGGGGTCCAGGTCGGGAAAGAACAGCGGCTCGCGGCCAAACAGCGCAAAGGCGGCTATCCCAAGGATCACCACCGCGGTTATGACCAGCGTGCTGGCCAGCGCGTGAGCGGTGGCAAACTGCAGCAGCCTGGTGTACCAGTTCTGCAGCCGGGCAAAGCCGCCACCGCCCTCGGTGATGCGCCGCTGCTGACGCGGTGATACGTTGAGGAAGTAGCCGCAGAAGACCGGGTTGATTGCCAGCGCCACCAGCAGCGAAGAACCCAGCACCACAATTACGGTCATCGGCAGGTACTTCATGAAATCGCCCATCAGTCCGGGCATGAAGATGATCGGAAAGAACGCCAG
>REDW01000096.1 GCA_007693325.1 Spirochaetaceae bacterium | reverse complement strand
CCAACTGAACAAACGGTTAAGACAGCCTGTGGGAAATGTGCAAGCCACAGATGATTACAGAAGAGAACAGCACAATTACAAACAGGCAAACGCCAACCACGATCAAGACTATCGGCCGCTGCAGCGAGTCAAGATACACGCTTGTGGCGATTACCCAATCGAAGTCCGGCAGATAGCGGTGGAACATGAGCTTTGGCCGCCGCGGTTCTCCGGGACGCCCTGCCCAGGAGTAGCGCAGTTGCCCTTCGGCAGCGCTGAACAGCGCCTGCATGATGCGGTCGGCTTCGTCCTGCCGAAAGAATTCGCTGATCCGCCGCCCTGGATGGTCGGGGTGGGATACAAATACGCCCTGGTTGTCGATGACCACCGAGTACGATTCTGCTGCCAAGGAGTACGCGCCAATGGTACGCGCCAGGCGTTCCGGGTCGATGAGCTCTACAAATTCGTGTCGATACGAACTGGCAGAGATAATCCAGCCGTAGCGCTGATACTGCTGCATATAGAGCGCCTTGGCCAAGGGTCGCGGTTCAAAGCTGTTCTGCCAGGTGTATTCGAGGTACCCTTCCCTCTGTGCCAGCTGGGTTCGCACCGGCTCGATATGCGGAATGATGCGCCCCTGGGTCTGCGGGTCTGGATGGATTACCACCTTGCCGTCAAGGTCAAGGACGTAGATGTAACCGCTGTGGGCGACCTCTGTCGCCAGCAGGTGTTCCGCGACTGCCGTGGTGCTGGGTGTGGACTCGCGCTGTGGCTGCAGACGGTCCAGCGTATCAATGGTGGATGCCGCACTTTCTACTTTAGCGTGCAGATACGAGACAATCGATTCCCGGATCGTTGTATCCACCATCTGGTGCAGAATGTCGGTCATGGCCTGAACGTTTGAGACGGTGCTGCGCCAGCTGTGGATTCCGAAAGCCGTCACCGCAATCGCAAGCACACACACAAATGGAACGGTAGAGACAGTTATCAGATTGAGCAGCTTCTGACGGACCGAGCGGGCGTGATTGCCCCTGCCGGGACCGGATATGTTCATATATCATCGTATCATGAATACTCGTTCGTGACAGGTCTGCCGGTTGTATTGACAGAGCAACGCTCTTGCCTGTAGCGTTGCGTTATCACTTCTGGACGCGTAGCTCAGCTGGATAGAGCGTTGGCCTCCGGAGCCAAAGGTCGTGGGTTCGAATCCCGCCGCGTTCATTCTTGACAACTCCATGGCGGAACCTCACTATGTGACCCATGGACGCCCGTGAGTGCCTCGATAGAATGCTGCAGTTGGCCGATAGACGGGTTCACGAGTTGCAGGATTACGTATAACGCCATCACGCAGGTGGGCACGGTTGACAAACAATAGGATGAAAGAGAAGACCGAACTGACAGCGTTGCTGGACAAGCCCGAGTTTCCACGTTCGCGGCATTACGATCACGACTGGATGCTCGATAACCAGATGGGGCCCAACGCCGTCTGGCTTGCTGAGTGGCTCAGCAACAGCCTTGACCTCAAGCCCGGCATGCGGCTGCTCGACCTGGGCTGCGGTCGCGCGATCTCCAGCATCTTTCTGGCGCGCGAGTACAACGTGGCCGTATGGGCCGCGGATCTGTGGATTGGCCCGGATAACAACTGGCAGCGCGTTCAGGCCGCCGGTGTTGCTGAGCGGGTGATACCTCTGCGCATGGAAGCTCACGCGATCCCGTTTGCGGCAGGGTTTTTCGACGCGGTTGTCTCGATCGACGCCTACCAGTATTTTGGCACTGACGTGCTGTATCTCAGTTATCTGAGTCGGTTTGTTCGGCCGGGCGGGCAGCTCGCGGTGGTGGTTCCCGGCCTTATGCAGCCGATCAGCGACGATCCGCCGCCGCACCTGCTGCAACCGCAGGCCAACGGCAGCTGCTTCTGGGAGAACGACTGCTGGAGCTTTCTTACCGCCTATGAATGGCTCAGCCGCTGGCGCCGCTGCGCTGCAGTGTGTGAGCTCAGCGCAGACACTATGCCTGAGGGCTGGCGCCACTGGCGCGATTTTGAGCGTGCGCTTGAGCTGTCTGGCAAGGGCGTCTTTCCTTCGGCCGCTGAAGCGCTCGACCGTGACCGGGGAGCCTATATCGGATTGCTGCGTCTGCGGGCACAGAAAGCCGAGACGCAATCGGAGAATCTTTACGATCCCGGACTCGGAGCGCAGGTGGGAATCGACTGACCCGCGCTACGTTTTGATCCAAATGTGTCTATCGGACTGGACATCCGCCTGCAAATATTGTATTTGTATATACACGCATTGCTTGACCGATGCAGGAGGTGTTGCAAATGAAACGAATCGGCGGCCGTCTCAGCGTTGCTATACTGATTCTTGTTCTGTCGACCGCGGCGCTTCACGCTGCGCCGCAGGCCGAGCTGTGGCCGCGCTGGGAGGCGCACGATCCAGACAGTGCTGTCGAGATTGACCACTCACAATGGGAAACGTTGCTGGACCGCTATCTGCTGACGGACCATCCGTCGGGAGTCAACCGTGTTCGCTACCGCCGGGTGAGCGCACAGGACAGAGCGCTGTTGCAGAGCTATATTGCCGCGCTGGAGGCGGTGCACGTGTCCGGGCTCAACCGCGATGAGCAGATGGCCTACTGGCTCAATCTGTACAACGCGGTTACCGTTGAGCTGATTCTGGAGCACTACCCGGTGGATTCAATTCGAGATATCGGGATATCGGGATCGGTCCTTAATCGCCATCCGTGGGATGCAGAGCTGGTGGTTGTGGAAGGAGAAGCGATGTCGCTGAACGACATTGAACACCGCGTAATACGGCCGATCTGGCAGGACGAGCGGATTCACTACGCGGTGAACTGTGCCAGCATCGGCTGTCCCAATCTGCAACCGGTAGCGTTCACGGCCGCAAACTACCGTGAGCTGTTTGACACAGCCGCGCGCGAGTACATCAATCATCCCCGCGGAGCGCGCTTTGAGGATAACCGGCTGTACATGTCGAGCATTTTCGATTGGTACCAGGTGGATTTTGGTGGCGATATCGACGGGGTTGTTGCGCATATGCTACAGTACGCTGAGGACCAGTTGGCGGCCGATTTGCGCCGCTACTCCAACAACCGCTATCGGCCGCGGCCCAGGCACGATTACGACTGGGTACTCAATGAGCCGTGACCGCCTGAACCACAACCCCGGACTCAAGCGCCAACTGCGCGGTATCGCAGCGTTCTGTCCTGGCTATAACCTTCGGCGCGCAGACAAGACCGTGGCGCGCTGGTTTGATGAGGAGTTCCGCGGGGCCCCCGTAACCGCCGGACAGTTCACCGTGCTGCTGAACCTGGCGCTGGATTCGCCGCTGTCCACCGGAGCGCTCTCGCAGCGATTGAGCTCTGACTTGAGCACGGTCTCGCGCAATATGGACGCCCTGGTACGTTCTGCCATGGTTGAAACGGTCTCCGGTAGTGACCGGCGCCGTCGAGAGTACGTTCTGGCGCAAGCGGGGCTAACGGCGCTGGATGAATGCCTGCCGCGCTGGAAGGCTGCCCAGACTCGGACCATAAGGCGCGTGGGGCACGCGCGCTGGATGCTGGCGCTTTCGGCTCTCAAGCGGTTCTACGAGCAGTAGCGGAGCTCTCAGACGGACATGCCGCGGCGGCGCAGCAGCAGCGTGAGGGCCCGATCCTGCAGTACAAACAGCCCAATCGGGACCAGCAAAAAAATGATCGAGAGTGCACTCGCGATCGAGTAATCCGCCGAGCGGATGAACGGAACCAGGTAGCTCGTGAAAGCCGGTACAATACCTCCGCCGACCAGGAAAACCAGAAAATAATCCGAAAAGGCCACCAGAAAGACCACCGAACCACCGGCTGCCGCACCGGGCAGCAGGAACGGCAGCTCGACGCGCAGGAAGGTGCGCAGGGCGCCGGCTCCCAGGTTACGCGCACACTGTTCGTATGCCGGGTCTATAGATTCGTAGGATGCAATCAGTGCGCGCAGCATATAGGGGTAACTGACAAATGAGAGTATCAGCAGTACACCCACCCAGGTGTCGACCAGGCCCGCACGGATGAAGAGCTGATGGATCCCGATAGCGAAGCTGATGCTCGGTAAGAGCGCCGGCGTCAGCAGGACCGCTTCAATCGCGGCGGTGTGAGAACCGTGTGCTCGAGCGATCGCCTTCGCGGGCAGGACACAGCTGACAAAGGCAACTATAACCGCGCTGAATCCGTAGCTTAGCGATGATGCCAGCGCCGACAGAAAGTTGCGTCGTTCTGCAAACAGGTAGCGCCAGGCCCGCAGTGTTGGTTCGGCTTGTCCGCGCGCGCTGAGGCTGTAGAACAGCAACATGACAACCGGTAGCGCGAACAAGCCGGCTATTGCCGCTAACCGCAGGTAGTCCGGGCACCGCGCAGGACCGGCTGAGCGTTCAAACATGGCGTATCCCGTGCTTCTGTCTTCGAACCAGGCGGAAGTAGACGGTTACAAACAGCAACGAGAACAGGAACATCACCACCAGGCTGGCCATTGCCGCCGGGCGCGCTGAGAGGTCCCGGTACCAGTATCGGTTGTAGACGTCGATGGCCAGCATCGCAGGCCGGCTGGCGCCGAGCAGGAACGGCAGGTCAAATGCGCCAAAACTGAACAGAAAAACAATAACGCCGGCGGTGGCCGCCGGTGGCAGGATTACCGGCAGCAACAGGGCCCGAAAACTGAGCAGCGCGCCGGCGCCGAGCATCCGTGCGGTCTCCAGCTGGCGCAGGTCAAAACCGCGCAGCACAGCGTAAACCAGCAGCGTAACAAATGAGGCAGACTTGAATACGTAGGCGCTGACCAGCGCCGAGCTGCCCGGTGCGGCCAACAGCCGCCCCAGGGCAGCGCCGCGGCCGAACCCGAGCAGTACTATCAGTCCGATCACCACGTGCGGTAGTATCAGCGGAATCTTGTACATCAGTGCAAACGGGTAGAGCCGCTGCGGCAGACCGCGCAGCAGCAGCGCCAGCAGCGTGCCCAGGACAACCGAGAGCAGCGTTGATACGGTTGCGATCCACAGACTGTACAGCAGCGACCGATAGAACCAGGCTGACCGGAGAATGACCGCGTATCCCGCGGGGTAGCTCTCTGCGGAATGCGCCGAGATCCACAAGCCCAGAGACTGTAACACGGTATAGCCAACCCCGGCGGCAATGAACAGCACAAACGGCAACAGCGGCAGAAGAGCGCACGCCCTGCGGATGCTCCAGCTCCTACTCACGCCGCAGTATCTCCCGTTCCCAGTCTTCGACCATGGCGTCAACGTATTCGGCTGGTATCTCCGGTACACTGTGTTGCGCCAGCACATCTACCGGGAGGGTGGCCGGACCTAAATCGAGTTCGAGAAATCGTCGGCGTTGGGCCTCGCTCAAGCGGTCCAGATCAAGAACGGTGAAATCGCCCCAATTCTGCGGTACAAACTTGGAATACTGCGCATCTGCAGACAGCAGAAAGTTGGAGGCAACCATAGCGGCGGCCTTGTTCGGCGCGTTGAACGGAATAGCGGTAAAGTGGATTCCGGTAAGCGTACCTCGCTGCAGCACAAAGGTTCGTACGCTCGACGGATAGCGCCCGGCGTCGATCAGCCCCTGCGCGCCGGACTGTGTATAGGACATGTTGAAATCCACCTCGCCGTTCTCAAATAAAACGTCGAGCTGCGCCTTGTCGGCTGGATACGTTTGGCCTTCGCGCCACAGATAGGGTTCAATTTCGCGCAGATAGTCCCACAGCGCGGCGGAGTTCTGCTGGTACAGGCGTTGATCGAAGCCGTCGAGGTAATCCCGGTAACCGCCGCTGAAGTAGTAGAAAAGATGGCGAATGAAAGCTGCTCCGGTGAAATCCGGCGGCTGCGGATAGGTGAACCGGCCGGGATTGTCGCGGATCCAGCGGTCCAGCGCCTCAATTGAGTCCGGAGGCTGGTTGATGATAGCCGAATCGTACTCGAAGACAAATTGGCCGCGCCCCCAGGGTAACTCGTAGCCGTCAACCGGAAAACCCCAATCGTAGCTCACTTCCTCGGGGTCAGTCAGTTCCAGGTTAGGAATCAGATGGGTGTAGGGGCCAAACAGCAGGTCTTCGCGGCGCGCCCGCCGGAAGTTCTCGCCGTTGATCCAGATCAGGTCTATACTGCCGCGGCTTCTACCGGCCTGGCGTTCACTGAGCAATCGGTTGACTACTTGCGCGGCGTCGGTAGATACCCGCAGTAGTCGAATGTCATAGCGCTGCTGCAGTTCAGGGACAACGTAGCTGTCAACCCAGCGGTTGATGCGCGCGTCGCCGCCCCACATCGCAAAACGCACCTCGCCACCTCGCGCCTGCTGCTCGATCCGGGGGTAGTCAAGCTCGAGCAGATTAACCTCCTGTTGCGCAGTACAGGCGATCAGCAGAAAAGCGGCTACCGTCAGAAGCACAAGCCGGTAGCGTTCAGATCGTTTCATGGACAGGCTCCTTCTCAAAAGCAACGGCAACGCGCGAGATCTCCACTCTCTGGCCGCGCTGCAGGTCAGCCGGGTGCGAGGTGAACACCTCGTAATCAACTCCGTGCGCCTCGAGGATGCAGAACTGATACAGTCCGAGCAGCCGCACCTCGGTGACCAGCAGCGATCCCGATGCTGACGGCCGCAGCACAACCTGCTCGGGACGCAGCATGCAGGTACCAGACTGATCTGCGAGGGAGGCGTTGCGACACGCCAGTAACGAATTGGGCAGGACGGAGACCGGTCCCATGAACCTGGCTACCGCCACCGAGTTGGGTTGGTAATAGACGGTAGCCGGGGTTCCCAGCTGTTTGATCTCTCCGTCCAGCATTACGGCTATGCGGTCCGAGATAGCCATGGCTTCTTCCTGATCATGCGTCACACAGATAGTGGTAATGCCAAACTCGCGCTGCACACGGCGCAGGTAGAGCGCTGTATCACGTTTGAGGTTCTTGTCCAGATTTGCCAGCGGCTCGTCCAGCAGCAACAACTGCGGTTCAACCGCCAGCGCGCGGGCCAGAGCCACGCGCTGTTTCTGCCCTGCCGAGAGCCTGGCCGGGTACTCTGTGGCCTTATCGCTCAGGCCGAAGTGCGACAGCAGCCGCCCAACGCGGGCGGCAATGTCACGCTGGGGCATCCGCCGCGCCTCGAGGCCAAACGCCACGTTTTGATGCACGGTGAGAAACGGGAACAGAACGTAATCCTGGAATACCAGCACCGCGTTACGTCCGCCGCACTGCACCGATCCGCTGTCCGGGTTTTCCAGCGACGCCAGGATTTTCAGCAGCGTAGTCTTGCCGACGCCCGAGGGTCCCAGCACCGAGACAAACTCTCCGTGTGATACCGAGAGACTCAGGTCTCGCAATACGTGCGTCTCGCCGAAGCGCTTTGTGAGCTTGTCTACCGCTACATTCATTCGTATTGAGTTTTCCTGGGTTTATTGTATATACAAGCGTGGCCGCGTGGCAAGTATTTTCGAGCACCGCAGTCCGCGATCAACGGTATTCCCGGTTTTCGAAGTCAAACCGGGTACCAGCGTCCTATGCGGTGCGCTGATTGCCGAACGCTGGATAGTCGGTTGTCAGTGGCTAGATCATGCGTGCGCTCTGTTCAAGCCCGTTTGACCCGTACAATCCAGTGCGAGGATTGCGGTCTTTCAACCGAGAGGATCTCATGATCTTCCAGCGCTATATTGCGCGGAACGTTGGACGCGGACTCACTGTTACCCAGGTGAATTTCCAGTATCTCGCCCGCCTCCATCTGTTCCAGAGCCAGCTTACTCCTGACCAAAGTGTAGGGGCAGACTTCGCTGCGGATATCCAGTACATCGTTTGCGGCGTTACTTGCGTTTGCCATCGGTTCTCTCCTTCAGCCTGTAGCGGCAGTTTAGAGGGTTTCAACCGGTGTGGCAGGATCGTTGCCCCACTCGGCTCTTTTTTCGGGCCAGGCGTGCACGCGTCCAGGCACGCCTGTGCAGCGTTGGGACTGGACACGCGGTAAGGGTTTTGTTAGAATAGTTGTAGTTACAATAGAGATCCAGCGGAGGAAGGTGAATGAAACACTACGATGTAATCCTGATCGGGACCGGGCAGGCCACCGGCACACTTGTTGCAGAGTTGCTCAACCGAAATCTGACAATTGCCACGATTGAGCGCGACCGAGTCGGAGGATCGTGTGTCAACTGGGGCTGCACACCGACCAAGACCATGGTTGCCAGCGCACGCGCGGCGCATATGGCACGCCGTGGTGCAGACTTTGGCGTGGATGTTGCGGGTGTAGCGGTGCGCTTTGAAAAAGTGATGCAGCGCGTCAACGCGATGCGCGTTCCTGCCAGCGACGGGTTCCAGTCGTGGCTGGAAGAGGCCACCGATTTCTACCCCGGATCAGCTCGTTTTGAAGATGACCGCACGCTATCGGTTGGCGATGCCCGGTTGCGCGGTGAGACTATAGTCATTCATACTGGTACCCGCGCCCGGACTCCTTCAATACCCGGTATCGAGAGCGTCAACTGGCTCGATAACCGCGGTGTTCTGGACCTGGCCGAGATTCCTGAGCACCTGCTGGTTCTCGGTGGATCCTACATCGGGCTGGAGTTCGCACAGGCCTACCGTAGATTCGGCAGCCGTGTTACCGTTCTGGAGCACAACCAGCGGATTGTAACGCGCGAGGATCCCGATATCAGTGATATCGCGCTGGAGGTCTTATCGGCAGAGGGAATTGAGTTTCAGCTCGGTGCCGAGGCGCTGCAGCTTGCCGCCGGCAAACAGTACCGCGATGGTGTTGCGCTGAGCTATAGCCAGGGGGACAGACAATCAACGGTCGAAGGATCGCATATTCTGATTGCCGTTGGACGCGTCCCTAACAGCGACGATCTCAACCTCGAGGCCGCCGGCGTGGCTACCAATGAGCGCGGGTTTATCACGGTTGACGATGTTGGGCGCACCTCAGTGCCGCACATCTACGCTATCGGTGACGTAAACGGCCGCGGCGCGTTCACGCACACCTCGGTCCACGACGGGCAGGTCTTTCTCGACCATCTGGCCCTCGGCAGCAAGAAAATCAGCGACCGCACGCCGATTCACTCGATGTTCATCGATCCCCCGCTGGCGCGAGTGGGTATGTCGGAAACCGAAGTCCGCGCCAGCGGAAAGAAGGCGCTGATGGCAACCATGCCAATGAGCAAAGTCAACCGTGCGCGCGAGAAGGATGAAACAGCCGGTCTGGTGAAGGTTGTGGTGGAAGCCGGGACCAACAAAATCCTGGGAGCAACGATCTTTGGAGTCGGCGGGGATGAGATCATCGGGATGCTGGCACTGGCGATGCAGGCCGGGCTTCCGTACAGCGCAATTCAGGATACGGTACTACCGCACCCAACGGTGGCCGAGCTGATTCCGTGGGTCTTTGCCGATCTCAAGCCGATCACGTAACAGGTCAGCCCTGGCCTTCCTGCGGCGGCTCATCGAGGCTGACGCGCCGCTTGAGCGCACGGCGGGCGACCACCGTTACCCGCACGGTTGCAATGACCGTGGCAATCAGGCCGACAACGTAGAGCGTCCATTCCGCAGGCGAGGTGCTGCGTTCCGCGGCGCCCAGTTCGGCCAGGCGTCGTGCCAGCGAGCCGATATAGACGTACATGATGGTGCCGGGAATCATTCCCAGCCAGGACGCCACGATGTAGCGTCCGAGCTTGACCGGGGTCAGACCGTAGACATAGTTGGAAATACTGAACGGCACCAGCGGCGACATACGCAGCAGAAAAACGATTCTGGCACCCTCGCGGCCAACCGCTTCATCAACGGCTGCAAGCCGCGGACTGGTCTCAACCTTCTGTTTTACCCAGTCGCGCAGCAGAAAGCGGCCCAGCATGAAGGCAGCGGTGGCACCGAGGGTGGAACCGACGGAAGTATAGATGGTGCCGCGCAATACGCCGAATACTGCTCCGGCTCCCAAGGTCAGGATCGAGCCGGGAATCATCAATATGCACACTAGGATGTAAATGCCAACGTATACTACCGGTCCCCACAGACCCAGACTGTCTACCCAGAACAACGCATTCTGCAGGTGCCGCGGTGCATCCAGCGCCCAGCCGAGCAGCAGCATCAGGATGACCGCGGCAACAAACAGCACCACTCGCACATTCTTGGTCAATGCTGTGGCGGATTTGTGTGGTTGCATTGTCTACTCCTTGTGGGTGTCGGATTGAGCGGCTGACTGCGGTCCGGGACCGCGATAGCGGAACACGGCTCGCAGAATTTTGCGCATGCGCGGATTGAACAGCCTGGGAGCCATCTGCGCCGAAACCGCGCGCGCGTATACCTCTGCCATGGTGGGGTAGGGCGTCATCGCGCTACGAAACGCCGACAGTTTCCAGCGTTTGGAAACCGCGTGCAGCGCCGGGCTCAGCAGCTCTCCGGCCCCGGCAGCGGCAATCTGAACGCCGATCACCCGTTCACGGCGGTCCAGTACTATCTTGAGCAGACCGTCGGTGGCATCTTCGGCGTGGGCTCGATCCACGCCCGAGAAACTCTGCCGCACTACACGGTGCTGGATGCCTTCGCGCGTAGCGCTATCCTCGGAATGACCAACGCTGGCCAGCTCCGGATCGGTGTAGCTGACCCACGGTACGCAGCGGTAATTCATGCTGCCGCCGGCGTGCAGCGCAACGCGCCGTACCACCAGCGCAGCCTCGGCTCCGGCAACGTGGGTGAAGGGAAAGGTACCGTTAGTGTCGCCGATGGCGTAGATGTGGCGCACGTTGGAACGCAGCTTGTTGTCAACCGCAATATAGCCCCGAGGGCCTATCTCTATCCCGGCCGCAGCGGCATTGAGCGAGTCCGTGTTAGCCACTCGCCCCGCGGCAACCAGAATTTCGTCGGCTGACAGCGTCTGAGTCTCGCTACTACCGTCGGCTGCAGTAGTGCTGAGGTCAACCTGCTTTGCGCCGTTGGCGGCAGAGACCCTTTCGGCCCTGGCGTTCATTATGCTGCGAATGCCTTCACGCTCCAGCCGGGCGGCCACAATTGCAGACATCTCCGGGTCATCGCGTGGCAGAATCCGCGGCGCCATATCGACTATTGTCACCTCCGTACCCAACCTGCGAAAGGCCTGGCCGAGTTCAACCCCGATAGGTCCCGCCCCCAGAATTGCCAGCGAGCGCGGCAGCTGCGCCAGAGAGAAGACGTCGCGGTTGGTCAGGTAACCCACACCCTCCAGACCCTCCACCGGTGGAATTGCCGCGCGGCTGCCGGTGGAGATCACAATGGTCCTTGCCGATAGACGCCTGCCGTCAACCTCGACTTCGTGCTCTGAGATGAAGCTGCCGCTCCCCAGGTACACCTCGGCACCCAGTGCCCGGAAGCGCTCGGGTGAGTCATGGAATGCGATCTTGCCGATAACCGCAGCGATTCTGGCGTTGACGGCGCTCATCTGCGGCTCAAGTGCAGCCGGCGGTTTATGCGAAAACGCGGCCGCGTCTCGCTGCGCAGCAAACCGGGCTGCAATGTGCAGCAGCGTCTTGCTCGGAACACAGCCGAAATGCAGACAGTCGCCGCCCATGTGTTCGCGCTCGATCACCGCCGTTTTCATGCCCAGTTGAGCGCAGCCCGACGCTACCGATAGACCGGCGGCGCCACCGCCAATGATGATGATGTCGTGTGAATACATGCTACCCCCGCTTCTAAACGTTGCGAAGCCAATGCTTGTAACTACAAATAATACAAAACGGGGCGCGTGTCAAGCGCAAAGCCGGCAGAAGTGTGAGATTGCGCTCCTTTGCGGGTTACTCGCGCTGCGCCTCTTCGCTTACCCAGTACGGGTGAGTTGTGTAGTGGCTGAAAATGCGGGTCTCGAAGTCGCGATCGAGGGTTGTGCGGTCTTTTTCCAGCGCCGGTGCCGAGAGAATCTGCTCCTGCGAGGCATTGACGGCCACGTGAGCGCGCGTCCACACTACGTGATCGACCAACTTCGGTGGAATCACAATCGCGCGCCCACCGCCGCGGCCGGTGAGGTGAGCCAGCACGTAGCGCAGCGCCCAGGTTTGTTCGTCGAACAGGAAGTCACTGACCTGCGCCAAATCACCGTCCACCGCGTGCAGCCGATAGCCGATGACTTCACGAACGCTGCGCAGGTGCTCGTCTTCCTCGGCACACGCCTCGCTGGTGTCTGCGTCGCTGTCCAATGGGCGGCCGTTGGGTACCATCTCGTGTCCCCACAGACCCAGGCCGCCCCAGTAGGCCGGAACGTTGTAGTAGAGATGAAATTCGTTCTCTTTGCGGCGCGAGATCGGCTGGTGTGTATCGATGTCAGGGCTCTGTTCCACCTGCTGCTTGGTGAGATTAACGTTGACCTCGCGCTTGTCCCAATCTACCGCGGTGACCGAATGCGGTGAAATCAGTACTTCTTTGCCCAGGAACCAGAAACCGGTCTTGGCAACCAGGTAGCGTACAACCCAATCTTCGTCGTCAAAATACCAGTCCTCTACGTGCCCCAGTTCGGCATCGGTGGCGTGGATCTTGAAGCCGTGCATCTTGCGGATTCCGTGTATCATAATCGCCTCCTTGCGGGTCGACTTTGAGGCAATTTGCCTCTGCTACGCCAATATTATATACCGTATCCGGGGTTGTGCTAGTCGCATGTGTTATATTACCGTGTTGGGCAAGTCCAATGATCGACAAGCGGCGTCACAGTAATGCATCTCATGCAGCTTCCTCGGAACTCCGTCTGGCCGACATACTGTCGCGTGACGACGTGCCCGAGGATGTCAAACAGCGAGTGCGTGCTCTCGAGGGATCGGTTGGCAAGCTGCAGAGTTCGCTGAATGAGACGCTGGCTCAGGTTCGCCGGCTGAGCGAAGCCGTTCAGCAGAAGGAGCGGCGGCAGAATCGGCTCGAGAAGCAGCTGATCTACAACCGCAAGTCCGGATTGCCGAATCATGTGGTGATGGACGGCGATATTCATTCAATTCTCGAGGAAGCCGAGCAGAGTCCAACCGCCAAGAGTGTCACCGTCATCATAGTGGGGCTCGACGAGCGCTACGACAATATCAAGCAAACCACTGAAGCCGGAATCAGCGAGTGGCTGCTCTACCGCACCGCCGAGCGTCTGCGCGAACAACTGCCCTCCAACGGGCGTCTCTACCACACCCGCGATCATGAGTTTGTGATGCTGGTGATAAACCTCGGTCCGCCGGCCAGTGTGGCCGACTTTGCGCGCAGGGTGGTAAAGGAAGTCTCGCGCCCGATGCAATTCCCCGACTATTCGCTGGCTGTAGGCTGCGTCTGCGGTGTTGCCTGCTACCCCGAACACGCGCGTTCGAAGCGGATGCTGCTGCGTAGTGCGGATATCGCCCTGACGGCGGCCGTCAAGCGCCAGCGTGCGGTGATGATCTACGATCCCGAGATGGGTCATGAGGTCATCGAGAAGATGGAGTTGCAGAACAACATCATTCGGGCGCTCGAGGAACAGGCGATAAGCGAGATCGACAAGCAGTTTGAACTCTATTTCCAACCGCTTGTGGAAATCGACGATATCAAGAGCGGCATCATCGACTACCATACCGTAGGCGCTGAGGCGCTTATTCGCTGGAAACACCCTACGCGCGGCATGGTTGCCCCGGCGCGTTTCATCCCGCTGGCCGAAGAGACCGGCTTGATTGTGCCGATTGGCTATTGGGCGCTGTTCAATGCAACCGCGGAGCTCGAGACCTGGCTCGGTACCCGTCTCGAGCGGCTGTTTGTGACGGTCAACCTGTCGCCGCGGCAGTTCAAGGATGACTATCTGCTGGAGAATATATCGCGGGTTCTGCGTCGCAACCATATCGATCCATCGCAGTTGAAGCTGGAGGTCACCGAGAACAGCGTCATGGACGACCCCGATGACTCTATCCGCAAGATTCAGGCCATCCACGAGATGGGCATACAGATTTCCATCGATGATTTCGGTACCGGCTACTCCTCGCTCAACTATCTGAAGCGCTTCCCGATCAGCACCATAAAGCTGGACAAGAGTTTCATCGAAGATGTGCTGATTAACAGCAATACGCAGGGCATTGTGCGCGCAATACTCTCGATGGCGGAATCCATGGGTATCAGCGTGGTTGCGGAAGGAATCGAGACCTATGAACAGGCAAGCTATCTGTACCAGCAGGGATGCCGCTGCATCCAGGGCTACTATTTTCAGCGGCCGATGACTCTGCAGGCGTTTCGCGCCGCGGCGCTCTCGAGTGCCGAGGTCGAGATCTGATGATGCTGGAAATAGTTGCGGCCAGCGACGTAGGACTGGCTCGCAGCAATAACGAAGATATCGCAGTTGTGGGCCGCACCTTCATTCGCGATGGGGTGTTCTCGGCAATCGAAAGCGTTGACAACGGGAGCGCAATGGTGCTCGGCGTTGCCGACGGTGTCGGCGGCAGCAATGCCGGAGAAATCGCCAGCCGCTACGTGATCGAGCAGCTGGCGCAGTGCGTCAACACTCTCGACAACCAGCTCGATGAGGAGCAGCTGGAACAGGCGCTGCGCCGGGCGTGTCTGGACGCGCACAACGCGTTGCTGCGCAAAGGCATCATGAACCCGCGCTACGAGGGAATGGCAACCACGGCAACGGTCCTGTTTCACTACCAGGGGCGCTGGTACGTTGCGCACGCCGGCGATAGCCGCTTCTATTTGGGCTCAGGCAATCACTTTCACCGCCTGTCGCGTGATCACACCCTGCGCGAGTTCAGCGGTGACCCGCGAATTCCCGGCAACATCCTGGTCAATTGCTTCGGTTCGCAGGACGAGTTCTTCATCGACTTTTTTCGCGTTGCAGTTCAGAGCTCGCCCGGAGATCTCTTCCTGATCTGCAGTGACGGACTCTCGGACATGGTTGACGACGCGGTGATCTGGGACGTACTATCAACCAGTGGAGACCTGACTTCGGCCGGCCAGGAGCTGGTAGAGTCGGCAAAGGCCGGCGGAGGCAGGGACAACATAACCTTTGTGGCTGCGCGAATACAGTGATCAAGCACCAATACGAGAAACTGGAACTCATCGCCTTCATGGGTGCGCTCTGCCTGTTTTTTTCCACAATCGAGTATCTGTTCCCGAAGCCTTTTCCGTTCTTTCGCCTGGGTCTGGCAAATCTGCCGGTGCTGATTACAATCAAGCTCTTCTCGCCGGGCTACGTTCTGCTGCTGGTGCTACTGAAGGTGCTCGGGCACGGGCTGATCAACGGAACGCTGGCCTCTTACGTCTTTCTTTTTTCCACCGCCGGGTCGTTCTCAAGTGCAATTGTGATGCTGGCCGCCTGGCACCTGTGCCGAAACCACATTTCACTGGTGGGAGTGAGTGTTTTTGGCGCGCTGGCCAGCAACGCCGTGCAGATATTTCTGTCGGTCACCTTCATCTTCGGCCGTAGCGCCTGGATTATCGCGCCGCCCTTCATGACGCTCGGTGCTGCAAGTGGGGTAGCGGTAGGCCTTTTCGCAGCGCGCTTTGCCGAACAGTCGCGCTGGCTGGCTACCGTCAGAGATTACTATGCGCCCTCGTAAGCCAAAACCACCCAATCGCCTGCGGCAGCAGCTGAGCGCGTCGCATCTGTTTCTGACCGGTGGACTGCTTCTGCCGGCGTACCTGCTGCAACCCTCGCTCTATGTCCGCATTGGGCAGGTACTGCTGTTCTCCGGTCTGGTCTACCTGGCCGGTAAGCGCATCATGTGGCTCTATTTTGCGATCATGGTTGCATCGATAACCTTCTTCAATCTGCTGACCCCGATCGGGCGGGTAGTGCTGAGTATCGGTCCACTCCAGGTAACCAGCGTTGCGCTGCGCAACGGGTTGATGAAGGGGTTCACCATCGTCGGGCTGGTGTTTATCTCGCTGTTCTCTATCAGGCCCGATCTGCGTCTGCCCGGTAAGCTCGGCGGACTGGTGGCGCGCGTGTTTTTCTACTTTGAGCGGATCATCGAGGGCAAGAAGCGTATCGAAGCGCGACGGCTGATCGGCAGCATCGATGATGTGCTCACCGAGCTCTACGTTCCGGGACAGCAGAAGTCTGAAGCCGTTGTGCAGCAGGTGCCCACTACCGTATTGGGGTACGCGCTGATGGGTACGCTTATCGGGCTGAACTGGTTGCTGCTTTTCATCTGAACCGCGGAGTCCGGCACAGCGCTTGCGCAACGCGCCGTGGCTTGCTACGATGCGCCGCATGTCCTCTACACACGAGAATCCAGAATGGTCCATCAGTGGAATTCAGCAGATCGGCGTTGGTGTGCCAAACAAGCAGAGCGCCTGGCTGTGGTATCGCAGACACTTCAATATGGACGTTCCGGTCTTCCAGGAAGCTGCCGAGGCGCCGTTGATGACGCGCTACACCGGGGGCAGCGTCCACAGCCGCGATGCCGCGCTGGCGCTCAACATGGCGGGCGGCGGCGGCTTTGAGATCTGGCAGTATACCAGCCGTATCTGCTCACCGCCGGCCTTCCAACCGGCGCTTGGGGACCTCGGAATCCTGACTACTAAAATCAAGGCGCCCGATGTGGCTCTGGTTGAGCAACGTCTGCGCAACGCCAGAGTCACGCTGCTGGGTTCTACCAGCGTTGACCCCGCGGGTAACAAGCACCTCTTTGTAAGCGATGTGCACGGGTTTGTGTTCGAGGTGGTGCAGGGCGGCGAGCGCTGGTTTTCGCGCCCCGGGGCCTCGCTGACCGGTGGTGTCAGCGGGGCAACTATCGGTGTCTCGGATATCGGTGCCTCGCTCGGTCTGTACCGCGACCTTCTCGGGTACGACGCTGTCATATACGATGAAAGCGGCCGTTTCGAAGATCTCGAGCATCTGCCCGGTGGCAACGCTGCGTTGCGCCGCGTATTGCTGGGCCACAGCCGGCCGCGCAGCGGCGCCTTTGCCGAGCTGCTGGGGCCAACTACCATCGAGCTGGTGCAGGCGCTCGATCATCCCGGCCGCCGCATTTTCGCGGACCGCTACTGGGGCGACATGGGCTTCATTCATCTGTGCTTCGATGTGGCAGGTATGAGCGGTTTGAAGGCCGCGGCTGCTTCTGCCGGGTTTCCGTTCACCGTAGACAGCGGCGAGACCTTTGATATGGGTGAGGCCGGCGGCAGGTTTGCGTATCTCGAGGACAGTGACGGCACGTTGATCGAGTTCGTCGAGACACACAAGGTGCCGATTATCAAGCGTCTCGGCTGGTATCTCGACCTGAGGCGCCGCGATCCGCACAAACCACTGCCGCGCTGGATGCTGAGGGCAATGGGTTTGGGGCGTATCAAAGATCAGCCCGAACAGACGCCGGGCTGATCACCTCGCAGAGGCAGCCTGTCAGGCTGCGCTCTTGCCGTAAACCCGCGAAATCTTGGCTTGATCCTCGGGGGCCATCTTCAGGTCCATGGTGAGTTCATCTCGCATCTGGCGGAACACTTCGATGGTTCGGTCGATGTCTTCGGTGGTGTGCGAGGTTGTCGGGATCATGCGGAACATGCACAGCCCCAGCGGAATGACCGGGTAGGTGATGGCGGTAGCAAAGACTCCGCGGTCGCGCAGAAACTTCACCAGGCGCTTGCCGACGGTTTCGGTTTGCTCTCCGTTGATTGGTGCAAAGACGGCACAGATCGGTGACTGACCGCCGCCGATGAAGTAGCCAAGCTCACGCAGGCCCTGCTTGAGCCGGTTCGAGTTTTGCCACATACGGGCGCGGTTTTCGTCACCGGCGATCACCAGTTCCAGCGTCTTCTGCAGCGACTTGACGTAGATCATCGGCAAGCTCTTGGCGAACACCTGCGTGCGAGCGTTGTAACTGATCCAGTCGCGCACCGCCTTGGTGGTTGCCGAGAAGCCGCCGATTGAGGCAAAAGCCTTGGCAAACGTGCCGAAATAGACGTCGACCTGGTCCTGTACCCCGAAGTGGTCAGCAACACCGCGTCCCTGGCTGCCCATCACGCCCCATCCGTGCGCGTCGTCAACAAAGAGGCGGAAACCGTACTTCTGCTTGAGCGCGCAGATTTCATCGAGGCGCGCCAGGTCGCCGGTCATGCCGTAGACGCCCTCTACCAGAACCATTATGCCACCCTTGGACTGGCGCTGAACGCTCTGCAGCACGCTCTCGAGGTCCTTGATGCTATTGTGTTTGAATACGCGCACTTGAGCCGGCGCCATCATCGCCGCGTCTACAATGCAGGCGTGCGCCAGCTTGTCCATGATCAGGGTGTCGTCGGGGCCGGCCAGCGAGGTAATTGTCCCGATCACGCCGAGGTAGCCGTAGTTGAACAGCACAGCGGCCTCTTTGCCGGTGAACGTTGCCAGCCGGCGTTCGAGTTCGAGATGGTGCGGTGTGTTGCCGGTCATCATGCGCGAACCCATCGGGGCGCTGACGCCGTACGTTTGGGCAGCCTCGACCGCTACGGCCTTGATCTCCTGGTTCTCGGCTAACCCCAGGTAGTTATTGACCGACCACATAATCCGCTGTTGGCCTTCAAACTCCATCAGACGTCCGGGAATCGGATCAACAATCGGACGCGTGAAGTAGTGATCGTCCTCAACGCGCTGTGCGCCGTAGTAGCCACCGTCGCCGCTGCACTTGTCAAAGATGTCTGTCTGGTTTTGCATTGTTTCCTTCCTTGGCTCTATTACCGCTTGCGCAACAGCGCTGCGATGTGTTTACTGCTCGATTGCGACCTCGGCACAACAAATCGCGGCATGACCTGCTGCGTCGGGTGTTCGCTCTGGAAGCGGCGCACGCCGCCCCCGGTCACGTTCAGCATGATAGTCGCGTCGCGCGCGACATCGTTACGATCAACGGCCTCGATCAGGCTGGCAACCGCCACCGCGGCCGCCGGGGCAATATCGATTCCTTCGCAGTTCTCAAACAGTTGGGCGGCCGCGTGTGCTGCGGGGTTTTCAACCGCGTACATCTCGCCGTTGGTGGCTTCAAGCGCGTCATAGAGCCCGCCCTTTACCGCCCACGGCGGGTTGCGGTTGGACAGCACCGTGGCGTAGATCTGTTCGATCTGGGCCTTTTCGGTTGCTTCATCGAGGGACAGCAGGGTGCGCGAACGCGCTTTCCACGAATTGTAGAGTAACAGAAACGGCGCGTTCTGCGATAGCATCAACCGCATTGGATTTGTGCCGAAGCGGCCATCGGTAACAAACCGCTGATGCGCTTCCCAGGCCGCGATTGCCCCGGTGCCGCTGCCGACTGCCTGGAAATAGTAGTCGGGAATGCTCCCGATAGTGGTTACCGCGGAGAGAACCGTGGTTCCCATTCCGTCGCGTCGCGCTACGTTGCGCGCGCCGCCCTCACCGACATAGCCATCGAGTTCGGCAATGGTGGCGGCCAGTTCGATGGCCTGGGCGTAATCGGCACGCTCGCCGGCGGCGATCACGGTTACCGAATCGTGTACCGCAAACGGACTCCAGATAGCGTCCAGATTCTGCTCGGGAACCACAACTACCACCGGTATGCGATTCTGGGAGCAGACGTGGATGAACGCGCGCGCGGTATTACCCGCGGAAGCAACTACCAGGGTTGCCGGGAAATCCGGCGGGATTCTGCCGCACACCGAAAACGCCTCGCACTCCTTGAAGGTGCCGGTGAGCATCGACGCTCCGCGCTCAGGCCAGTATCCGCTGAAGGTAATGTAGAGCCGGCTCAGCCCGAGCTGTTGTGCCAGACCGCGGCTGCGATAGGTGATCGGTGCAGAGGAACCCTGCAGCTCGCGGCACAGCGGAAGCCAGTCCGAGAAGCGGTACAAACCGTACGAGGAATGGCGCGGGTTGAGCTGGCGCTGGAAATAGGCGGTCCGCAGCAGCGCGGCGTCCCTGGTCGAGGAGCTGCCGAGCAGAATCGTGGACCGGCTGTCGGACAGCGTTAGCCCCGAGGCAAGACATGTCAGCCGGTATCCGGTCATTGGCTGCTGGTCTCCGCTGGCAATAGCTTTTGTGGCATTCTGCGCCGAATAGTCGGAACAATTCGGCACTGTGTCAACGGCTGCGCCACCAATACACGCGGTTTGGTGAATTTTTCGCACATTGGAGCAGCAGCGGGGCAGTTTTGGCAGCGTGTTGGGCTGCTCGATGTTAGTAGCAGAACAATTAGAGAAAAAGTTGAAATGAATATTTGAGCTTGTGGTTCATTTCGTGTATACTGTCCAGCGGTGGAAACTAGAAAGAGCGATACGGAAAAACGCAGCGAGCGACGCGCCAGCCTGCTGGCGGCCGGCCGCGCACTGTTCGAAGAGCACGGATTCCGCGCGGTATCGATAGCCCGCATAGCCGGCGAAGCCGGCCTCAGTAGCGGTACCTTCTACAATTACTTCAGCAGCAAAGAGGCGTTCTACGACTGTCTGCTCGATCAGATCGAGGCTGAGGGTATGCGCAACGCCGACCTGCTGGTGTCGCGACTGCGCTCGCCGATGAACAAGCTGCGCGCTCTGTATCGTCTGATCACCCTCGGTCTGCGCCGCAACCCTATCGTGCGCGGTGTGCTGTTGCACAAGCCCGCCTACCTCTATCCGGGGATGTCGCGGCGTATGCAGCGTTCGCAGGGGCTGCGGCGCTACCTGGAACGCATGGTTGCCGATATCATTCGCGAGGGCACCCGCAAGGGCGTTTTCCGCAGCAGCCTCTATCACAACCCGAGCGCGATGGTCAACGCTATCTTTGATAGCATCATTCTGCATATCGAGGATGAAAACGTTGATGAATTGCTGGCAGACCTGGCGGTGTTTCTGCAGCGTGGGCTGCGGCGTACGCTGCGTCTGCGCCGGCGCGACGAGCGTCTCGACCGGCGGCGGTTTGGTGATCAGGCGGAGTGGATCTGAGCGGATGTCTCAGCCGGAGGCGTTGTTCTCGATCAGGTCGTGATAGATTTCGCGAATGCGATCAGCCCACTCGGCGGGTGCCTCAACGTGGCCCCAGCCGAACTGCACCTGAAAAATGCCGGTATACGCAGAGTCGTGGTTACTGACAATCACGTGCGGAATCTTCTCGGCTTCGAGGTGGGCGTGCAGCAGCTGGGCCTCGATGTCGTTCTTGAGCTCGATAATCGGTTCGCGCTTATCCATCATGAGTGCAACCTACCCCAAAAAACGCGCCAGGGCAACAGTGTGTACAAAAGTATACAGCATGTGCGGTTGACAAAACCGGGGTGATCGTCTACGTTTTAGCATTATACCATAAGTGGAGGGGTGACGATGCAGCTTATACGGTGGATCGCCCTTCCTCTCATCGGGTTAGCACTAGGTTGGACAATTCGCTGGCTATACGCCAGATTTCAGCTTTCTTCCTCTGAGCAGAAAGCTGAACGGTTGAAAAGAGATGCCATTAAGGAAGCAGAGGCCCAGAAGCGGGAACTGCTGCTGGAAACGAAAGATGAGCTGTTACGGGAACGAAACGAACAGGAAAAAGAGCTCCGCGAGCGACGTAACGAACTACAGCGTTTCGAGAAACGGCTTCTGCAGAAGGAAGAGAACCTAGAGAACAAGACGGCTGCTGTTGAACGCCAACAGGCAGCCTTTGCCGACCGTGAGAGGAAATTAGCGGAACGAGAAGAGGAAATCAGCCACCAGGAAGAAGTGTGGCGCGAACAACTCGAGCAGCTGTCCGGCGTAAGTGCCGAGGATGCCAAGAAGATGATCATCCAGTCGCTCGAGGATGACGCTCGCCACGATGCCCAGGGTCTGATCAACAAGATCGAGCAGGAGGCCGGTGCAACCGCGGAAAGGAACGCGCGCGAGATCCTGGTTTCGACCATCCAGCGGATGGCCTCCGATGTTAACGCCGAGGTCACCGTTACCTCGGTCAGTCTGCCGTCCGACGAGATGAAAGGGCGCATAATCGGGCGCGAGGGGCGCAACATCCGTACTCTCGAGACGCTGACCGGGGTTGATATCATCATCGATGACACGCCCGAAGCGGTTGTGGTCTCGTGTTTTGATCCGGTGCGCAAGGAGATTGCGCGGCGCTCACTTGAGCGGCTGATTTCCGACGGGCGCATCCATCCAACCCGCATCGAAGAGGTGGTGCAGAAGGTTACCGCCGAGATCAGTCAGATCATCTACGAAGAGGGCGAGAAAGTACTCTTCGATCTGGGCATTCATCATATGAAGCCCGAGGGTATTCGTGCCATCGGACGGCTGCATTTCCGCACGAGTTACGGTCAGAACGTGCTGGCTCACAGCAAAGAGGTTGCGGTGTTCTCCGGGATGATTGCCTCCGAGATGGGCGCCGATCGTGATCTGGCGCGCCGTGGCGGCCTGCTGCACGATGTGGGCAAGGGTATCGAGACCGATGGCGACGCCAACCATGTTGAACTGGGAGTAGAGCTAGCCAAACGGATCGGCGAGGACGACGCGGTAATCAACTGCATTGCCGCGCATCACGGCGACGTACCGCACAGCTGTGTTGAGTCGGTGGTTGTACAGATTGCCGACGCATTGTCGGCATCGCGGCCCGGCGCGCGTCGCGAAACTCTCGATAACTACATCAAGCGGCTTGAGAACCTCGAGAAGATCGCCGAAGAGTTCGAGGGCGTCGATAAGGCCTACGCCATTCAGGCTGGGCGCGAGTTACGTATCATGGTTGATCACGAGAAGGTATCCGACGGTCAAGCGCGCGAAATCGCCAAGAGTATCGCGCGTCGTATCGAAGAGCAACTGCGTTATCCGGGGCGCATCAAGGTTACCATGATCCGCGAGACGCGGATTACCGAGTATGCCCGCTAAGAGCTTCACCGTTCTGATTCTCGGCGACATCATTGGTCGTTCGGGGGTCAGGGCGGTAGTGTCGGGATTATCATCGCTGGTCAGAAAGTACAATGCCGATTTTGTACTGGCCAACGGCGAGAACGCCGCCGACGGCTTTGGCATAACGCCCGATATTGCCACCCAGCTGTTTGCCAGCGGGGTCCACGTGATTTCCACCGGCAACCACATCTGGCAGCAGCGCGAGATTTATGACTATCTGGACCAGAACGAAGCCATTCTCCGTCCGGCAAACTACCCCGGCGGTAATCCTGGACACGGACACTGCGTAGTGGAAGTGCGCGGGGTGCGGGTGGCTGTGATCAACCTGCAGGGGCGGCGCCGGCTCTTTCCGCTGGACTGTCCGTTTCGCAAGGCCAAAGACATTCTGCGCAAAATTGACTCTTCTGCTGACGTCATCCTGGTGGATGTGCATGCCGAAGCCACCGAGGAGAAAGAGGCGCTGGCGTTCTACCTGGACGGCAGCATCACGGCGCTGGTAGGAACCCACACTCACATTCAGACCGCCGATGACCGGCTGCTGCCCGGCGGTAGCGGCTACATTACCGATCTGGGCGCCTGTGGCCCCGCCGACAGCGTCATCGGATTTGATCCGCTGATCAGCGTGGAACGCGCGCGATCGCAGCTGCCGCTGCGCAACGAGGTGTCGGACAACAAATCAGTGATGCACGGTGCGGTGGTCAGCGTTGACCGCGACAGCTGGAAGACCACCAGCTTCGCGAGATTTCGCGAAGAATCGCTGGTATAGCCGATGGGAAGCAGGCGGAGCTGAACACGCGTGGATACGCTACTGCGCATACTGCAGCAACGCAATCCTGACACTCCCACCGATGAACTCTACGCGCGCATCATCTGCGGTCAGATCTACGTTAACAACCAGCGCCAACGTCAGCCCAGCGCCGTTGTGGCCGCAGACGCGCACATCGAGTACCGCCGGCCGCGCTACGTGTCGCGCGGCGGTGAAAAACTGCACGCAGCGCTTGTCGAATGGCAGGTTGAGGTCGGCAACAAGGTGTTTCTGGACGCCGGAGCTTCCAGCGGCGGGTTCAGCGACTGTCTGCTGCAGTTTGGTGCCCGGCAGGTGCACGCGGTTGACGTGGGTTACAACCAGCTGGACTATCGTTTGCGCCGTGATCCGCGGGTTGTGGTTCACGAACGCACCAACCTCATGACTCTGAAATCGCTCGATCCTGCGGCGGACGCCGCGGTAGCCGATCTCTCGTTTCGATCGCTGCGGGGTGCTGCGGCCACGCTGCTGTCGCTGACGCGCGAAGGTTGGGCGATTGTGCTGGTCAAGCCGCAGTTTGAGCTGGCAGCGAGAGGCAAGCACCCGGCACTGGACGCCGCAGGCGGAGTTGTGCGTAATCGCGAACTGCTGCTGCAGACGCTGCTTGGGCTGCAGCAGCAACTGGCAGACGAAGGTATTGCGGTTCAACGGGTGCTGGCGTCCCCACTGCGGGGACGGCGCGGTAATCAGGAGTTTCTATTCCAGATATCGTACCGCCGCACATCAGCGGCAGTTGCACAGCAGCAGGACGCCGCTATCCGCCGCCGGATTCACGAAGAGGTGCAGCGGCTTGACCGGCTGCACGATCAGCCGAACGAGGAGCGATCGAGCGGCTCGCCGATGTAGACACCGTCACCGCCGAGGTAATTCACCTTCTGCCCTTCTATCAGAATCTGCACCCGGACTATCGTATCGAACTCGGTAGTGCTGAAGACTACCTGCTGCAGCTGAGCCACCAGGCCTTCGACGCCCATCGGATTGAAGCGAAATGCCTCGTTGAAGTTCAAATACGCCGTACCATCACGGACGGCTGCTGATATCAGCTGCGTGTTCTCCGGTACCAGGTTGAGCAATCCGGCGTTGAGTTCCTCTATCGTAGGGCCGGTGATCAGCGCGTGCAGCGTCTGCGTCATTGGATTGTTGGTGAAGGTGACGCTGCGGTTGACCTGTTCGGGGAAAATCTGTCCGTCATCGGTGACACGGATGAAGTACAGTTTTGATACGCGCGTACGCGTCACCGGCTGGTCGGGCACCGGCTCGGCCGGTTGCCGCTGCTGCGGCGGTTGCTGGTCTGCAGGCGGACGCGACTGCGGCTCGGGCGCGGCAGGCTCGGGAACCGGTTGGCGCTCTGGTTCTGCCTGCGGCGCAGGTGTTCGTTCGACAGGCTCGGGGTCGGCCGGTTCGAGCTCGATTGCAACCTCGGGTTCACTCTGCGGTGTCGGCAGCGGCTCGGAGGGTTGGCGATCACCGCGACCGAAGCGCTCGCGCACTACCTCGACCAGCCCGGTATTCTCCAGCGTTCGCTCGATGGTCGGGCGGTTGTAGAGAAAGATAACGACAATCAATAGAATGAATGCGACCCAGAACAGAATTCCGATCGAGCCGCCCCTCTTCTTGCCTCGCGTCTTTGCCATTGCGCTTCTATTATCGGCTCGGCAGGCTGCGCAGTTTACGCGTGTTGGTCGGTTTGACAGCGGTTTCGAAAGCACGTATAGTTGGTCCTACCATGGACGAGCTGGTCGGAATTTCCGCCGCACCCGGCATTGCGATCGGGACCGCCTTTCTGTATCTGGATACAAACCCAACTGTTCCTCGTTACAACGTCGCAAAGCAGGACTTCAAGCGCGAAATAGCGCGTTTTCACGAGGCGGTGGACAAGGCGCGCGAAGAGATCCGCCAGCTCAAAGAACGTCAGAACGCTACCCATTCGGCCGATCAGCTTCAGTTCCTGGATTCTCACCTGCTGATGCTTGATGACCGCGAGTTCATCGATACTATCGAGCGCAAGCTGTACGCCGAGGAGTTCAACGTTGAATGGATCCTGTTCTCGGCCATGCGCGGCCTGATCGCCAAGCTGGACGCAGCCGAGGACAGTTATCTTCGTGAGCGCACCGCTGACATCCACGACGTTGCGCGGCGCGTGCTCAATCACCTGTTGGCACGCGAGCGTATCTCGCTGGCGGATCTTACCGAAGAGGTAGTTCTGGTAACCCACGATCTGCTGCCTTCGGACGCCATTTCGATGAATAAACGCATGGTCAAGGGGATCGCGATGGACGCCGGTGGGCGGACATCGCACACAGCGATCCTGGCGCGCAGCTTTGAGATTCCGGCCGTGTTGGGTCTGTCAAATATCACGCGCCAGGCGTCTTTTGGCGATCGAATCATAGTCGACGGTAACCGCGGCAAGGTGCTGTTGCGTCCCAATCAGAAGACCGAGAAGCGCTACCTGCTGGTGCAGCAGGAGTGGCGCAAGCGCGAAGTTCGCCTGATGGGGCTCAACGAGCTGGCGGCAGAGACGCGCGACGGCAAGCTGATCATGCTCAAAGCCAATATCGAGGTGCCCGAAGAGGTCGATTCGATTGCGGCCCACGGAGCCGACGGAATTGGACTCTATCGCTCGGAGTTCCTCTTCCTGCGCGATGGCGCCTCCCTCGACGAAGAAGAGCAGTACAAAGCCTACAGTTACGTACTCGAGGCGCTTGGAGACAAACCGGTTACTATACGCACGCTGGACGTGGGCGGAGACAAGTTCATGCCGGGGCTGTACGAGGTCTCGGAGCGCAACCCGATACTCGGCTGGCGCGCGGTGCGGTTCTGCCTGGCGCAACCGAAGGTCTTTGAGACCCAGCTGCGCGCGCTGCTGCGGGCGTCGATGCACGGTAACCTGCGCATCATGTTCCCGATGATTTCCGGCATCGAAGAGCTCAACCTGGTAAGTGCCGTGCTCGACGACGTCCGGGCCGCGCTGCGCCGCGAAGGAGTGCCGTTCCGCGAGAATATCCCGGTTGGCATCATGATCGAGGTGCCATCGGCGGCGGTGACCTCGGACATCCTGGCAAAAAAGAGCGATTTCTTCTCGATCGGCACCAACGACCTGATCCAGTACACGATCGCAGTGGATCGCGGCAATGAGCGGATCGCCTATCTCTACGAACCGTTTCATCCGGGTGTGCTGCGCCTGATCAAGATGGTTATCGATAACGCGCACGCGGTTGGGCTGTCCGCCGGCATGTGCGGCGAGATGGCCGGAGATCCGTTGGCGGCATTGATTCTGCTGGGACTGGGTCTCGATGAGTTCAGCATGAGCGCCTCCGGCATTCCCGAGGTCAAGCGCATTATCAGGTCGGTCTCCATGTCGGAAGCCGAGGAGCTGGTTGGCACAGTCCTGGAAATGAAGTCGTTCGAAGAGATCGACAGCTTTGTACAGGACGTAATGGAGAAAAGATTTGACGTACAGGTCTATTGATACTAGTTCCACGGTTGCGGCTGGCGGCGCTACGCGAGGTGTGCCGCTGGTGGCGATAGTCGGCCGACCCAATGTCGGCAAGTCGACCCTGTTCAACCGACTGCTGCGCAAGCGCCGCGCCATAACCCATGCCCAGCCCGGTGTTACCCGCGATGTTGTCGGTGCGCTGTGGGATCTCGGCGCGGTGACCGCGCGGCTGGTTGATACCGGCGGTGTTTCGCCCGAGGGCGACGGATTGCATCCGCTTGTCTCCGGCCGCAGTATGGAGACTCTGGCGCGCGCCGAGCTGGTGCTGCTGGTGATGGACGTGACCGAGATCACCGCCGAGGACGAGTTGTTTCTCGAAGGCGTTGCAGCGCAGCGCGACAAAGTCATTCTGGTGGTCAACAAGGTCGACAGCGAGCAGCGTGAGGCCGAGGCGTGGAACTACCACCGCTTCGGTTTCTCGCACGTCATCCCGGTTTCGGCCGAACACGGGCGCGGTATCGACGAGCTGGTGGAACTGGTCAGTGCTCGGCTGAGCAATACCGCGGCTGCCGGCAGTGCGGACAGCGCGGCGCAACAGCGTCCAAAGCAGCCGCTGATGGGAATGGCGGTTCTGGGACAGCCGAATACCGGTAAGTCTACCCTGTGCAATCGGCTGGCCGGACGCGAGTCGTCAATTGTATCCGTTATTCCCGGTACAACGCGTGACGTGGTAGAGGAGAGCTTCACCTTCGAAGATCTGCGGGTGCGGATCCTGGATACTGCGGGAATTCGCCGCAAGCGCACGGTAACCGACAATGTAGAGTACTACTCGGTTACGCGTGCGATAGACACCATAGACGAGAGCGACGTTGTGCTTCTACTGGTCGATGCCAACAAAGGCTTATCCGAGCAGGACAAGAAGATCGCATCGCTGGTTGTCAAGAAGGGCCGCGGTATCGTTATCGTGCTCAACAAATGGGACCTGATGCAGAAGCTCGGCAACCAGTTTGAGGCGGTGCGCGATCGCATCCGATTTGTCTTCCCGATCCTGGAATTTGCACCGGTGGTGGCAATCTCTGCGCTGGGCGGCAGCGGTGTCGATACATTGCTCAAGACCAGCCTGAGAGTGTTTCGCCAGCTCAACACACGCATCGAGACCTCGCGTCTGAACCAGGCGTTGGCGCAGTGGGTTGCCCGCACCCCGCCACCGATGGCTCACGGCCGTCCGTGGAAACTGCGCTACATCACCCAGGCCGGCGTCAATCCGGTGGTCTTTGTGCTGTTTGCCAATCGCGCGCGGGGGTTCCCCGCAGCGTACCTGTCGTACATCAAGAACCAGATCCGCAAAGAGTTCGGTTTGAAGGATATTCCTATCCAGATCGAGGTGCGTTACTCGCAGAAGAACTGATGTCGGGCTATCTGATCGGTGAGGTTTGCCAGGCGCTCGACGTGAAACCCCACGTGCTGCGCTACTGGGAACAGCAGGTTGCGCTGCTCAAGCCGCGCAAGGATCACGCCGGACGGCGCCTCTACACTACCCGTGAACTGCAGATACTGTTCCGGCTGCGCTATCTGATACGCACGCGCAAGTTCACCACAGAAGGCGCTGCCGAGAAAATCATCGATGAGCTGAACGGAAGTGGGGCCAACCGTAAGGCCGGATTTCATCAGCTGCGCGAACAGCTGATGGAACTTACCAGCCAGACGCGCAGCAGTGCGCGGCAGCTGCAGCGAGCCTGCCTGCCACAGTCTATACAGCAGAGCCAGCCGCACCTGCTGGAGAACTGGCTGCAGCTGACAATCGGCTGCCGCCTTTCCATCATCGCCGAGCTGGAACGCTGGCGCCGCTACGGTGACCGTATAGCCGTCGCGCCGCGTACGCGTCGTTTGAACGCCGGCGCTCACAACGAGAATCAACCGCTGGCGGCACTGCCGGTCAGACCGTGGCAGACAGCGCCGCTGCAGCAATTGCTGCCGGTATCCGGCGTGCGTCCACGTGCGCTGCTGCTGTCGCTGTGCGCCGGCGCGGCAACGCGTGCGGCAACCGGGCGCCTGCTGCAGCGCGCCGCAGCGTTGATTGACAGCGGCAATCAAGACGGGGTTGAAGTGACCGCGTGGCTGGTGGCCTTTGATCCACAGCGGCAGCCGTGGGTCGGGCGGGACGCCGAGCGTGAGAACCGTGGGCGTCCCGCCGAGCAGCAGGCGCACCTGGTAGAGATCGGTCCGCTGCCGTTGCAGGACGCCCGGGGCAAGCTTCATGTCTCCGCCGAGCGTGAAGGACTTGCGGCGCACGATTGCGCACTGCTGGATGCCGCCCACGCCGTGGCCCTCGGGGATCTGCGCCCGCTGCTCGATCGGGCGGAGTGTGTGGTGCTGGATCAAACTCCCGGTCAAAGCGGCCGGACAGCTTCAGAGGTGGTGCTGGAGCAGCTGCTTGGGTGGTTTGAACCGCGAGCAACCGACCTGGTGGCGGCGGCAGTGCCGGATATCTCCGGGGGGCCGCTGCACGCCGCGGCGGTCTATACTCCGCTCGGAGCGTGCGTGGTTGCGCCAGGGCTGCTGATCAAGGCGGTTGAGACTGCGGTTTTGAACTACGTTGGGTTTTCCCATCGCGTGCTTATCGCGGACCACAACCGCTCCGATACTGAAGCAAGGCAACTGTTCGGTTGGCGGTTGCGAACGCTCGATCTGTTGACCGCTGCCCGCAGACCGCGTATTTTTGTTGTGGAGGAGCAGTAATGAGCCGCAAGGCAGCCTGGATTTTGCTGATTGTTTTTGCGATTGTCGTTGCAGAGTACGGCGCAGCGTATCCGCCAGGCAGCACCTGGCGCAAGGCCGTTCCTGAGCACAGTGAAACGCGGCGTCAGCTGGCGACTCTGGTGAGCGGACCGCTTTCGACCGTTACTGCGTCGCAATCTTCCACGTATCGCCAGACCACCAGCCGTACCCAGGTTCGTTTTGAAACGCAATCCAGCGCCGATTACGTCTACCTGCTGTTTCTGAACGAGCAGCGTGGCCGATTCCCGATTGCCGGACGCGGAAACTGGGTCATTCGCCGACGTGCCGAGGATGGAGCCTTCGATCAGGTGAAGATTTTCCTGGCCGACCACGCAGATTTCTTTGTCAGGATCTTCCCGCGCGGCACCCGTTCGGTGATGGACGTGATAATGGCCGGCGATACAATCTATCGCGGGGTGGCTATTCCGTTTGAATTCGAGCAGGTTCTGCTGCGTCCGTTTGCCGACATCCAGCGTGCCACGCAGGAGATCGTTGACTGGGGGTTGTTTGAGCCGCCGCCGGCCGGCGCCGAATACGCCGCGGTGGAGACCATGGTAGACCGGCTACGCCCGGCGCTTGCGATGCTGCCCGATGCCGAGGACGGCGCGATGGATCGCCACGGCAACCTGGTGTTTATCGAGAGTCTGGTGCTTCAGGATCAGGAGCCCGGCTTCAACTGTTCGGGTTTTGCAAAGTGGGTAGTCGACGGCATCTACCATTCGCTCACCGGAGGATACCTGGATATCGAGGCGCTGAAGGTGCGCCACATCGGCGTGCGCGGACACCGCTGGAGCGACCGCTTCGAACAGGAACGAGATCCGTTCTTCGGACTCGACTGGTCGCGCAACCTGGCACTGGCCTCGAGGCAGCTGGACTACGGCGAGCAACAGAGTGACCCGACGGCAGCCGACGTGGGCTCGGTTGCATTTGCACGTGCGGTTCCCAACGTCGGGTTTGAGGTCGATGAGCTGTCGCGGGTTCTCTACCTGCTGGCACGCAACGAGCCCGGCTATTTCTACATCGGCAGCCTGAACCGCGAGTTCGGCAGCCAACCGACGCTGCGACAACACGTGCATATCGTGGTGATTTTCCCCTATTTTGACGCACAAGGCCGCTACCGGGTGGTAGTCATGGAACGCAACGTGGAATCGAGCCTGGCCTCACTGCAGCGGCGTTACGCCGGTGATGCTATTCACCTGGTGCGCGTGCGTGCCAGCGAGCAGTTTCAGCCGCCGATTATCGGGAATGCAGCTTTTGTTGAATAATCCCCCCGCCTGAGATATCTTTTGCGGTAGTATGAAAAGATTTCTGTTGGCAACAGCCGTGTTGCTGTGCGCCGGCGTACTCTCCGCCCAGAGCTCCGACCGGGAGATCTTCCAGCAGGCCGAATCGCGGTTTCGCTCCGGCGAATATGAGATTGCCCTTGAACGTTACGAGGCGCTGATTCGCCAGCACCCGGTGTCACAGTTTGTGCCCGATGCCCAGTTTCGTCGCGCCGTGGTGCTCTACCGGCTGCAACGCTACCAGGAGTCGCTCGATCTGCTGCAGCGGGTGCAGACGCGGTTCCGGTCCACGCGTTTTCTGGAACAGATTCCGTTCTGGAAGGGCGTAGCGCACTACCATTTGGGCAATTATCGCAACGCGCGCGATGAGATCGAGGTCTTTCTTGCCGCCGGAACGGACGCGGGCCAACGGTCGCAGGCACTGCTCTATCAGGCGCTGAGCGAAGTCGCGCTGGGGGCGCGCGACAGCGCGATTGCCTCGCTGGAACAACTGCTGCAGACTTCTTCGCCGCAGCAGGAGCCGTACGCGGTAAGCGTATACCTGTCGCTGCTGCTGCAGCAGGATCGCCTGCAGGACGTTATCGATTACTACCACTCCATCGCGCCGCCTGACGGCCGATGGGCGGACAACACTACACTATACGCCGCCGAAGCCTACTATCGCTCGGGCGATACCGATAACGCTATAGCGCTCTACCGCGGCCTGCGTGGTGCCGCCGCCCCGATCGCTACGGTGGCGTTTCAGCGCCTGTTTCAGGTTGCGCAGGATCAGGACGATGAGCAGGCGTTCTTTGCGGTGATGAGCGAGGCCGAGCAGGCTCTGGCCGGCCGCACTGACGTCCTTAAGGAGTTCTGGCTGCGCGTAGGTATCGAGACCTATAACCGGCAGCGCTATGACCTGTCCGAGCTCTATCTGCAGCGCGTATGGGATCTGCGGCGCAGCGAGGCTATCGCGGCCACCGCGCCGCTCTACCTGGCCGACCTGCTGGCGCGTCGTGATGAGCGTTCGCGTGCTATTTCGGTGCTGCGCGAGTTTCTGTCGCTCTCTGATGAACAGCGTGACGAAGTCTTACTGCGGCTCGGCAAACTCTACGCCGAAGCCGAGGACTGGCGCCGCGCAGCCGAGACGCTCGACGGCCTGCTGCAGGACTATCCGCAGTCCGAGCACTTTGCGGCTGCCGGCTACCAGTACGCCTACGCGCTCTATCGGCTCGAGCGAAGCCGTGAGGCACTGGCGGTCATCGAAGATATCTTTGCACACGGTCGTGGTGGACGCTTCAGCGGTGACTTGCTGCGCCTCAAGGTTCAGCTGCACCGCGAGCGCGGCGAACTCGATCAAGCGCTGCAGGCTATGCAGGAGTACATCAGCGGCCGGCGCGAGGATCTGGATGCGCGTATCGAGTACCTGACGTTGCTGTTTCGCCTCGAACGCTACAACCGCGTGGTGGACGGGGCGCAGGAGCTCGAGGCAGAGCAGCCGAGGCTGGCTGACGAGCGGCCGGACCTCTGGATGCAGCTGAGTTATATGGTTGGTCTGGCTCATATCTCGCTGCGCGACTACAACGCCGCAATCTCTAATCTGCAGCAACTGCCCTCGGATCCGCGCATGCTCGAGGCGCTGGATCCCGAACGCGACCTCGGGGTTATCTATCCCTATACGCTCTACTATCAGGGGTGGGCACACTACCGGCTGTCGCAGTACGAGCGCGCTTCTGACTACTTTGACCGGCTGCTTGATTACGATGATCGACACCGGTTTGCGCCGCGGGCGGCCTACCTGGCCGGGTGGAGCAACTATAACCGCGGCCGTTACGATCAAGCCGAAGACCACCTGCGCCGTCTGAAGGCGATGCAGATCGATCGTCAGACCGAAGTCGAGGCCTCGTTCCTGCTGGGGCAGACGATGGCGGCGCGCGGGCGCTACAACGAAGCGCTGGTGCAGTATCGTAATGTGTTTCTGGACAACCCCGATTCGCGCTACGCTGATGACTCGCTGTTCGAGTACGCCGGTATCCTGGTGCGCATGGACCGTGTGGATGACGCTGTACACGAGTACCGCAACCTGCCACGGCGCTTCCCGGACAGCCAGCTGGGCGAGGAGGCGATGTTCCGCCGCGGCGAGTTGCTTTTCGAACGCGAGCGCTACCCGGAGGCACGCAACGCCTTCTTCGAGCATCGCTCCAATTATTCGCGCGGCAGCCTGGTGCACGCTTCGCTCTACTGGGGTGGAATTGCGGCGCAACGCTCCGGTGAACCATCGGGGGCGCTGCTGCTGTGGGAACAGCTCATTCGCGAGCATCGCGACAGTCAGTACCGCCCGGATGCAATGCAGCGCAGTGCTGAGATCTATGAACAGCGTGGCGAGTATCGCAACGCGCTCAACATTATCACGGAGTTTATCGCCGCCTATCCGCAGGAGGCCGCGGCAGTCCAGGCGCGCCGCAAGGCCGACGAGCTGATTCTGCTGATTGGGGGGCTCTCGGTCCAGGAGGCCGTCTTGTGGGTCCAGATTGATGAGAACCAGCGCGCGCGGACCAGCGCCGGACGCAGTGCAATACTCAACCTCGGTCGCCTGGCGATCATCGAAGGCGCGGGAAGCCCGGCAAACGAGAATCTTGTGCTCCAGCTATTGGAGGATGTAGCCGCGCGCTCCGATGAAGATGCAGCGTCTGCCGCTGAAGCCATGTTCCTGCTGGCCGAGTACGACATGCGGATGTCGCAACCGCTGCGCGCCGCCGAGCGTTTCCTGCGTGCCGCCGAGCTCGATCCGGCGGACCGCGATCGAGCCGCGCGTTCGCTATTCCGCGCCGCCGAGGCGCTGCAGTTTGCCGGCCGCGATGCCGAACTGCGAGAACTGGTGCAGCGGCTGCAGCAGAGTTTCCCCGATACCGAGTGGAGCTCTCGGGCGCAACGTTTACTTGGAGGCAGCCGATGATGCGCCGCTTTGGTATTGGATGGCTCTGTCTGGTGCTGCTGTCCAGCGTGGCCGGCGCACAGGACGATGAGCGCGCACGCCCCGGGGTGTCGGCGCCGGCTGAGACCGATATTACGCTGCCGGAGGCGTTTCTCGAAGTCGAAGAGCTGCTGATCGAGACCGTTGATGCGGCTCTGCCGCAACCGCCGGATCTGTTGCTGGCCACGGTCAGCGTTCCGCTGCCCACCGAGGAAGAGTTGCGCATATCGGATGAACTTTTTGAGATCCCCGGCCCCGATGAGCCCGGTCTGCGCGCCGAGCCGGCGCCGGGAGAGTCATCCTTCTTTGCCGACGGGGTACTGGGTAGCGGCAGCAACTACCATATTCTGGGTGCTCTCAGTCTGTACAAGCTGGGAGCAGATCCGCGGTTCCGCTTCGAGTTCTCGCACGAGAGTATCGACGGCTACCAGTTCAAGGATCCCGGCAGCGGCTATTTTCAGCGCGAAGACGCAATCGAAGGCTGGATCACCTCGGGGATCGCGCAGCGTATGCAGGTCGAGGCCGAGGGGCGTTTCCTGGATCGCGAGGAAGGATTGCAGGGCAACGAGTTTTTCCACTCGGTTGGCCATCGATATCTGTCCGGCAGCACCGAGTTGCGCTACGCGGTTGGTGACCGCTTTGACATAGGCCTGGGAGCGCACGCCGGCTTGAGCGAGCGCATCCTGACCGTCAAGGACGACGCCGACCCTCCGCGCGAGGATGAGCTCTACCTGCGTCCGGCGCTCTGGTTTGCCTACAGCCGGCCGCGTTCGACCTACCGGCTGGACGGTGAATACGAACTGCGTACCTTCTCGGATGACAATTTTGACACCCTGAACTCGCTTTCGGCTTCATTGAGCGCCGACTTGACGCTGAGCGATCAGCTGTTTGCCGATACCGCGCTGGGAGTCTACTGGGTGGGCAACGACGAGCTGCTGTTTCCGTTGCGGGTTGGCCTCGGAGCCAACCTTGACAATCAGCTCTCGCTGGGGGTTTCAGCAGGCTATCGAGTGCAGCCGCAGCGCTTCTCCGACCTGTGGCAGCGCGCACCGATGATCGACTTCAACAGCCTGACCGGTAGCCAACCGAAGCCCGAGCGAGCCTGGTTTGGCCGCGCCAACATGGCTTTTACCACCTCAGAGCGCAGACTGACGCTGGAAGCTGCCGCCGAGTACGCGCTGCGCAGTAACGCCATCGACATGGGAGCGTTTGACGAACAGGAGAACCGCTTCCCCTACGAGCAGACTTCGTTGACCACGCTGTCGCCACAGCTGGGTCTTACGTGGCGTTGGCGCTTCCTGGAACTGGGTGCCGGATGGGAGGCAGCTTTGATCGATCGTAGCGTGCTCGATGCGCAGCAGAGCTACCGGGCGTCCGCCGATGCCGTTCATCCATCGCAGCGCTTCGGTGCCGGCATAAACAGCCGCATGGACGTGTACGACGAACCGGTGGTCCCGCGGCTTGGTGCCGGCGCGTTCTTCAAGGTTACCGAAGGAGTACAATTTGAAATGGAACTGCGAGACCTGTTGGCACCCGGTATGCCCGACGGTCGCCCTCAGATCGGTGATTCGGTCTCGGATGATTATCCGTTTATCGAGCCCGGACTGAGGCTTATTCTCAAAGCACAAGTATCACTCTAAGGAGCACACAGCATGATGTTGCTAATTGAGCGCGGCGGACTGATCATGATTCTGATCTTCGCGCTATCGGTAATCGCAGCCGCGATTATTATTGAACGCCTGCTTTTCTTTCGCAAGATCAAGACCGATGAGTCTACGATCATAGCACGATTACGCTCGACGCTGGAAAAACAGCACTTTGAGGAAGCGTTGAGTATCTGCGAGAATAATCCTTCACCGGTGACCAACCTGATGAAGGTCGGGATCGAGAACCGTAATCGCTCGGACGAAGTGATCAAGAACGCGATTACCGACGCCGCCAACATGGAGATTCCGCGCATGGAGCGCTATCTCTCGTCGCTGGGTACTATCGCGCACATATCTCCTCTGCTGGGCCTGCTGGGCACGGTTACCGGCAACATCAGCGCCTTCGGTGTGCTCGGCGGCTTTGAAGCCGCCGGCGGCAACCCGGCGCTGCTGGCGCAGGGGATCTCTGAGGCGCTATTGACCACGGCGGCCGGTATCTCGGTCTCGATTCCGGCGATCATCTTCTACAATTACCTGGTGAACAAGGTCAACCATTCAATTATCCGGCTGGAGAACAGAGTCAGCCTGATGGTTCAGATGTTGAAAGACATGAAGACGGCGCCGCCGCGCGAGCGCCCGGCACCGCGCCCGGCGGAGGTCAGCTCGCGATGACGTTCAGACGGCGGCTGAAGCCCAACGCCAACGTGGATCTCATTCCGATGATCGACGTCGTATTCCAGCTGGTGGTCTTTTTCATGGTCTCCAGTACCTTTATTCTGACACCTGGAATCGCCCTCGACCTGCCGGAAGCCAGCTCGGCTGAACCGGTGGTGATGGACCGCATGGTTGTGACAGTGGTAGGAGAGGACGAGTTCTATCTCAACCGCGAGCGCTTCGATCTGGCCGGACTCCACGCCGAACTGGCCCTGGTGGCCGAGCAGCAGGCTGAGCAACCGGGCGTGATGAGCGTAGTGATCGAAGGAGACCGTAACGTGCCCTACAACCTGATGGTGCAGGTGCTTGACGCACTGCGGCGCAACGGCTTTCGCGCGGTCAACCTGCGCACTCTGGAAGCCGGGTCGTAAGCGAGGAATGGTCTACTGATGTCCGATAGTGGCGATAACCTGGAACGTATCAAAGATCGGCAGCGGCTGGGCTACGGCATACTGCTGGCGGTGGCGCTGCACGTTGCGCTGGCGGTAGTAAGCGGTTTCATGGACTTTGTGGCACCGCTGCCGGACTACCTCGGCCCGGTGTTCGTTCAGTTCGAAAGCCCCGAACCTCCCGAACCCGCGCCGGTTGCGCAGGTCGAGCCACCGCCGGCCGAACCAGCACCGCTGCCGGCGCAGCCGACGCCACAACCGCAAGTGGAACCGCCAGCGCAGCCGCCAGAGCCGGCGCCGCCTGCGCCAACGCAACCGGCCCCGTCAGCGCCGCCCGCTGCGCCGGCCGCACCGAGCGCTCCGGCCGCGCCGCGCCACGACATTCCGCAACAGGATTGGACAATAGAAGAGCTGATGGGTGCGCAGCGCAGCCCCGCTGAGCGGTCCACAGCCCCGTCAGCAGGGCTGGAGGTTGACGAAGAGGCTACCGCGGCCGAGGGCGTGCTGCCGGCGTGGGCCGGTCAGGTCATGCAGGACGCCGGCATTTCAACCGAACAGATGGATCGTGCCGAGGTGATCCAGGTTGCGGGACGGATCCAGGCCGACAGCGCGTTCCGCGCTCGGCTGCAGGACGTGATTGCCGCCGTTGAGGCGGCGCCTGCTCGCGCTCCGGGGAGCGATCCTGCTGCCGCTCCTGGCAGCGGACCGGCTGCGGCCGACGGACCGGGTACCGACCTCGGTGACGGCGTGATCCGTTGGTCTGACTCCGACGGGCGCGGCGGAATACCGCGGCTGCCGCGTATTACCGCGGCGATGTTTGACGGGCCGGTCCCGGCGCGGCTTGAGTTCATCGTGCTGTTTGATGTCGATAACCGCGGCAGCGTGATACCCGGTTCTATTGTGTTTCAGACCCGTTCGGGGTACACTCGCGTCAACGAAGAAGTCCGCCGCACGGTCAGCGGCTGGACCTTCGAAGCTAAACCGGGGGCACCTTCAGAGTCGGCGATCTTTACCTTGATTGTCTATCGCGAGGATGTGCTCTAAACCGAGGATCGCGCGCGGCAATGAGCCTGAAAGCGGTGGCCTTCGATATCGACGGCACACTCTACTCCAATACTCGTATGCAGCTGCAATCGCTGCCGTTTGCCGTGCGCCACATTCGGCTGTTGACGGCCTTTCGCCGCGTGCGCCAGGAACTGCGTCGCGTACGTCCGATAGAGGACTTCCACAGACTGCAGGCCGAGCTGTTTGCGCGCGAGATCGGCGAAACGCCGTCGAACGCGGCTCAGATCATCGAGACGGTGTTCTATCGCCGCTGGGAGCGCGTACTCGAACGGGTCCCGCTCTATCCCGAGGTCAGGGAGACCGTCGATGCGTTCCGTAATGCCGGTCTCAAGCTGGCGGTTGCTTCGGACTTCCCGGTGCAGCGCAAGCTCGCGATTCTGGGTATTGAGGGAATCTGGCAGTGCGAGGTCTCTACCGAGGAGACAGGCTACCTGAAGCCCAATCCCGAGCCGTTCTACGCGCTGTTGCAGTGCCTGGCACAGCAGCCCGCCGAGGTGCTCTACGTTGGCAACAGCTACCACTATGATGTAGCGGGCGCCAAAGCGGTCGGTATGCCGGCGGCCCACCTGGTGTGCCGCCCCCCGTCGGATTCTATCGCTGATTTCTCATTTCGGCACTTTGCGCAGTTGCGCCGCTGGGTATTGGCAAGACTGGGCGAATAGATATGCATGTACGCCATTTTGCGTATATAATGGAGGGTACATAGAACCCGGGGAGGGGAACATATGGTATTCTCGGCTGGAAACGTACTCGTACTGTTTATCGTTGTAGTTATCCTTGCCATCTACCGCCAACTCGACCGCAACAACCGCTCGCTGGAGAAGGTCAAACGCTACGCCGAGCGGGTGCAAGCGGAACTTGACACGCTGGTTGAGCAGAAGGCCACTGCTATTAAGGACATGGGCATCGAACTGGAAGTGCATCAGCAGGCCGCGCGAGAGGTGCTGAAGCGTATCCAGACGCTCGAGGATGGCCTGTCCAAACGCGCCGAGCAGATCGAGAATATCGGTAATCGCATTGGCGACTACGATACCGCGCTGGATGAACTGCTGCAGATGACAGATCGCGCGCAGGAGAACATCACGCGCATCCGCGACGAGTCAGAGTATATCGATACCGTCGGCAAACGGCTCAAGCATTCACAGGCGCGCATGGACGAAATCCAATCTCACATCCCCGAACTGGTAACCGAGTTTGCCCGTCACAACGAGGCAGAGCTGGAACAGGTGCAGCAGACCATGCTGGAGCGTGCCGACCAGCGCATCGCCTCTATCAATGAAACCCTCGAATCGGTTGACTATAGAATCCAGGAGTTTGAAGACTCGGTGGCCAACGCGCGCGCCCAGAGCGATAACGTAACCGACGCAGCACACGCTGATCTGGAGCGTGCCGTGCAGCAGCGGCTGGCACAGCTGGAAGACAAGGCCGAGGAGGCGCGCAAATCGCTTGAACGCTATGCGGGCAAGTTTGCCAAGGTTGAGCAAGACTACGAGAACCGGTTGGAGAAGGTTGCCGCACGCGGAGAAAAGATGGAGACTGCGGCGCTTGAGAAGCTGAAGGAGCACATCAAGAATCGCGTGCAGGCTGTCAGCGAGGAGCTGTCGCACACTATCACCGAGCAGCACAAGGATGCCGAGGCGCGCATCAAAGAGGTTAAGCTGCTGTTGAACAGCAGCGTATCGACTATGAATTCACAGCAGGCCGAGGTCGAAAAGTTGCGTACAAGAATCGATGCCGAGCTCGAAACGCTGCGCAACTCGCTGTCGACTTCGTCACGCGAGCTCGAACAACAGGTCCTGTCTTCAATCGAGGCCCGCATCGGCGAGTTTGAGCAGGCGATCAGCTATCGGGTCCAGAAGATCGAGAGCGTGAGCCAGGATATGGACAGCCTGGAAGGCGGACTGCGTGAGGCTATGGCGGGCGTTGAGACACGGTTGAACCAGGAGTTCGAGCAGTTTGGCTCACAGCTGGCAGCGCGGCGCGAGCAGGATCGCCAGGAAGCTGACGCAGCGATGGAGGCAGTACGCGCGCAGATGGCTGAACTCGAGCACGGCATCACCGAGCTGAAACAGCGCGCCTACGAGAACGTCTCGGAGAAACTCCAGGGTTTCGAAGACGAGTTCTTTGATGATCTGCGCGACCGCAGCGTTACCATGGAACGCCGCCTGGACGAGTTCCAGGCTGATATGCGCACGCGGCTGGCCGACCTCGAGCAGCGCTACGGAAACGAACGCGAAACCGTCGAGCTGTCGTACCGCGATGAGCTGCGCGGCAAGCTGGGCGAATACCAGCAACTATTCCAGACACGCTTTGAAACTACCGTGCGTAAGCTAGACACGCTGGAAGAGGATCTCAAGCAGCGCTTCAGCAGCTGGGAAAACGATGTCAGCAGCTTTCAGGACACCGTCCGTACAGAACTGAGCCAGGTCAGTGAAAAGGCGCGTCTGGGTTTTCAACAGGAGCTCGAGAAACAGGCGCAAGAACTGGACAGCGAGATTCAGCGGTTTGAGAAGTCCGTACAGGGCCGGATCCAGGAGGTTGATACTCAGGCGGGTGAGCATGTGCATGAGGTGAGTGCGCGGATTGAAGATACCAAGTCAGATCTCACGCTGTGGCAGACGCGCGTCAGCCAGCAGATCAAAGGTGTAGAAGATGACCTCGGTAGTGAATGGGCCGATTTTCGTTCTCAGGTTTCCGCCGACATATCAACCTTTGCCGATGAAACCCGTGAGCGGCGTGAGCGCATCGGCTCGCAGGTCTCCGAGCTGGAGCAGCGCCTGACGGAGGTGCGCTCTGAGCTTGACTCCAGGATCGACGATGCGCTGACACACTTCCGGGCGCAATACGATGAAGGGGAGCGCAGGCTGGGCGCGCGTGCTGCCGAGATCCAGGAACAGTCCGACGACATCACGCGCGAACTGAAAGGCCTGGTGCAGCAGACTCGCGAACAGTTCTCCGGTATGCAGCAGAAACTGCTTGGCCGACTGCAGGACGAGACACAGGTCATTTCGGCTAATCTGGATGAGATTGACAAGCGGCAGAAACAGTTTGTCGAGCAGACCCGCGTTTTCGAACGCGCCGATTCGCTTAAACTCTCGCTGGAAGAGAGCATCGCCGATCTGAAGGGCCAGGTTGAGCGCGTCGAGCAGACTCGCTCCGAAATCCGCGATCTGGACGGACAGATCAACAAACTGCGCAAGGCCGCCGGAGAAGCGACCGAAAAGATGGGGCGCTTTGTGGCCGAGAAGCGCCGTATCGATGCGCTCGAAGATGATTTCCGCCGCCTGATCGGCATGTCGCAATCGGTTGAGACGCGGCTTGAGCAGGTAACCGCCAGCGACGATGAGTTACAGGCCATTCAGGCCAAACTGCGCTCGCTAGAAGATATGCAGCGCGATGTGGAAGAGAGTTTCGATCGGCTGGAGAAGAAGAAAGAGATTGTTGCGGTCACAACCCACGGCATCGACAAGAACTTCAAACAGCTGCACGAAATGGAGCGGCGCCTCGGCGATATCGATGAGCGTGTGAGCCTGGTTCCGCACAAGCTGGAAGACATAGGCTCGTTGATCAACGAGCTGTCGGACAACAGGAAAGAAGCCGATGTTGCGGTCAAGCAATTACGCAGCCTGGAGAAGACGCTCTCCGAGGTCGAGCAGCGTATGGAGCAGCTGTCAACCGCTCGGGAATGGCTGGCGCGCACCGAGACCCGGCTTGAAGAGGTCGGGCGAGAAGCCCAGGAGCAGGTGAAATTGCTCGGTACTCTGATGAAGGATAGCTCCAAGGACGCCAAGGGCTCTAAAGGAGCCCCCACCCTCAGTGCGCGTGATACCGTGGTCAAGCTTGCGCGGCAGGGTTGGAAGGTGGAGGAGATTTCGCGAGCAACCAAGGTCAGTCGGGGTGAGGTAGAACTGATCCTGGAACTCTCCAGCAATCGGAAGTAGCTCCAGCGAACCTTGCAAACTGCCACGAAGCCTGGTGACAGCGCGGCGAGAGGCGCTGGCGCTCAGGCCAGGGCGAAGTTCGGCAGATATTCGGGTTTGCGCTTCAAGGGAG
>REDW01000145.1 GCA_007693325.1 Spirochaetaceae bacterium | reverse complement strand
GCGACTTCTGGCAGCGTATCGCCGTGCACCGGCGCCGCCCGCAGCCGTGCCCCTCGGCGACGGCCGGCAATGGTCGGGCGGACGGCAACCGGCCCGCGCGGCCGCTGGTCAAGATCTGCGGTATCACCAACCGTGAAGATGCCGAGGCAGCGGTGCGCGCCGGGGCCGACATCCTGGGCTTTGTCTACGCGCCCTCGCCCCGGCGCGCACCCGATGACCTGCCGGCGCGCCTGGCCGATCTTGATGTGCTCAAGGTCGCGGTGGTGGTGTGCGCTGCGGACGCGGCCGGTACGGCCGGCGACCGGGTGGGGCTGCCCGGCGAGGTTGCCGCGCAGCTGGCCGGCGGGCATATCGATGCGCTGCAGTTTCACGGTGACGAGTCGCCCGCGCAGTGTGCCGGGCTGGCGACCGTGCCGGCAGGCGGCCCGCGGGCCTACTACAAGGCGCTGCGGCTTCAGAACGGCGAAGATGCCGCGCTGATCGAGCGCTATCGGTCACCGCGGGTACTGATCGACGCCTTTGATCCGGTTGCGCGCGGAGGAACCGGTAAGCGTATTGCCCCCGGGCTGGTGACGGCCGCCGCCGCCCGGCTGCCGCTGTGGCTGGCCGGCGGTATCGGCGTCGACAACGTGGCCGAGATCATCCGCGAGTGGCGGCCCGAGCTGATTGACGCTTCAAGCCGGCTGGAGAGCGAACCGGGCCGCAAGGATCACGCCAGGCTGCGCGCATTTTTCAGACAGATCGACAAGGAGACCCAGGATGCAGGCTACCCATAGCGTCTACCACAACTACTTCGGCCAGTTCGGCGGTCGCTACGTGGCCGAAGTGCTACGTACGCCGCTTGACCTGCTGGAAGAGGAGTTTGCCGAAGCGATGGAAGACCCCGGATTCCAGCGCGAGTTCGACACCATCGCCGACCAGTTTGTCGGGCGGCCGACGCCGCTGTTGTACGCCGAAAACACCACGCGCGAGATCGGCGGCGCCCAGCTCTACATCAAGATGGAGGGTCTGGCTCATACCGGCGCCCACAAGATCAACAACGCGGTGGGGCAGGCGCTGCTGGCGCGGCGGATGGGCAAGACACGGATTATCGCCGAGACGGGGGCCGGACAGCACGGTGTGGCCACTGCCGCGGTGTGCGCCAAGCTAGGGCTGGAATGCCGCGTCTACATGGGAGAGATCGATATACGGCGTCAAAAACCCAACGTCTTCTGGATGCAGATGTACGGTGCCGAGGTGGTTCCGGTTACTTCGGGGTCGCGGACGCTCAAGGACGCGGTCAACGAAGCGCTGCGCGACTGGGCGCACAGCTTCCCCGAGACGCATTACGTGATCGGGTCGGCGCTGGGGCCTTCGCCCTACCCGGATATGGTACGCGAGTTTCAGTCGGTTGTGGGGCGCGAGACGCGGCAGCAGGTGGAGGCGGCCGGATTGGAGGTGGCGGCGCTGGTAGCGTGCGTCGGCGGCGGCTCGAACGCAATCGGCTTCTTTGCTCCCTACCTCGATCAGCCCGAACCGCGTCTGGTGGGAGTTGAAGCCGGAGGCACCGGCGACCAGCCGGGGCGGCACGCCGCGCGCATGGGCGGATTGGGAACTCCCGGCATCGTCCAGGGCTACAAGAGCCTCTTTCTGCTGGACGAGGACGGCCAGGTGCAGCCCACGCACTCGATCTCGGCCGGACTCGACTACCCGGGAATCGGGCCGCAGCTGGCGTCGCTGGGAGCATCCGGCCGGGTGGAGTTCCGCCGTGCGCGCGATCAGCAGGCGCTCGACGCGGTTGGGCGCTTCGCGCGCAACGAAGGGGTGGTCTTCGCGCTGGAGTCGGCTCACGGCGGCGCAGCCGCTCTGCAGCTGGCCGCCGAGCTGCCGCCGCACCAGGCGGTGGTGGTCAACATGTCCGGGCGCGGTGACAAGGATCTCTTCATCATGGCCGGAGAACTCGACCGCCGCGCGTGGCGCGAGTTTCTGTTGAGCGAAGGAGACAGACTGTGAATGCAGCAGACAGACCCCGCGCAGGGCAGGACCGCGCCCACGGCACCGCCGTTCGCCCCGCCGTGATGGCGCACATGATCCCCTGGTTCCCCGACCGCGAGCGCTCGTTTACGATTGCCCGCGCTCTGCTCGACGCCGGCGTAGGCTATCTGGAGGTACAGTTTCCCTATTCCGACCCCACCGCCGACGGACCGGCGATCCAGAAGGCGTGCGCCGACGCGCTGGATGCCGGATTCCGCGTGGCAGACGGTTTCGAGTACCTCGAGCGGCTGCGCGCGCACCGCGATGTTCCGATCTTCCTGATGAGCTACGCCGGGTTGGTCTACCGCCGCGGCGTGGCCGAGTTTGTGCGGCGCGCCGCCGATCACGGAGTGACCGGGCTGATTGTGCCCGATCTTCCGCCCGGCAGTGACGAGGGGCTCTACGAGGCCGCTCAGCGGTACGCTATCAGCGCGGTTCCGGTGCTGGTGGTTACCGCGCGTCAGGCGCGCATCGATGCCGTGGCGGCCGTCCGCCCGGCCTACATCTACGCCGCGCTGCGCAGCGGTATAACCGGCCGGCGTACGGTCATCGATAGCGACAGCCTGGCCTTCCTGGACCGCCTGCGCCCGATCGGTGCCGAGCTGATGGCCGGATTCGGCGTGCAGTCGGCCGAACAGGTCCAGGCCCTCGCGGGGCACGTGGAGACGGTCGTCGTCGGATCGGCTTTTGTGCGCGTCGTGGAAGACGTGCTGAGCCGCCGGCCCGCGGAGGCCGCGCGGCACACCGACACACTCTACGAGGCGGTTCACGCGGTAGCCCGCGAGCTGGTCGGCAGCTGAGCCGTGTTCTCACATCAGGCGTGCCCGACCGCGCGCCATTGACCAGCGGCGGCCGGAATGCTACCGTTTGGCTACCAATGAGCCAACAAGGAGCGTGAGCGCATGGAAGTTGAACTGACGGCCGCCAATTTTGACCGTGAAGTACTGAGTTCCGATGTCCCGGTAATCGTTGACTTCTGGGCTGAGTGGTGCATGCCGTGCAAGATGGTTGCCCCTGTTCTGCAGGAGCTGGCCTCCGACTACGAAGGCAAGCTCAAGGTCGGCAAGGTCAACGTGGACGATCACGCTGATCTGGCGGCCAGATTTGGCATCGTCAGCATACCAACGCTGCTGGTCTTCAAGGGCGGCGAACAGGTTGGGCAGCAGGTCGGCGCCGCCCCTAAACCCAAGATCGAAGAGCTCATCAAGCCGCATCTGTAGGCGCCGCGCGCCCGGCCCCACGCCGCTGCGCTGCGCCGCGCCCGCCCCCACACCCCGCTGCGCCGCGCCCGCCGCGCGCCGCGCTACTGCGGGTGTACCTCGTCGCTGTTGACCGCACCAAAGGTTGAGCCGCGCGTCGGCACTACGTGCCAGTCGGCGCGGCTGTCGCTGTCCGCCGAGCTGCTGGAGCGGTTCAGCGAGCGCGTGGCAGTTGAAAGCGTGACATCCACCACATCCTCCGGGCGCGCCTCGGAACCCGCAATCTGCCACGCAGCGCCTGCCACTATCTCGTCCACGCGGCGCAGCATCCGGGTGCTGCCAAAACCGCGGTAACGCTCGTCGGACTGCGAGGTGCGGTTGGTGTAGATGACCGCATCCAGGATTTCTCCGCCGGGAAACGAATAGAGCGCCACCACCCCGTTGTTGCTGGGCAGCCCGCTGCCGTCCGGCACCCAGAAATTGTGCGCTTGGTCGCGTGCGGCGGCGTGCGGCCGAAAATGAATCAGCACAAAGTCGCCCGCCTGGACGCTGTGGGCGGGCAGGATCAGCTTGCTGTCCCAGTCCGCGGCGGCGCCGTTGTAGAGCGTGATCCCGGCAAGATCGCCCGCGCTGAGCGCAATCAGCTCTACGGTCTCGGGGTTATTGCCGCTGCCGCGCGGGTTGAGCTCGTTGATCAGCAGCCGCGGCAGCTGCGGGTTGTGGCCAAAGAAGCGCAGCAGGAAGCGCAGACTGTTGCCGGCGCTGTCTTCTACGGTGCCTTGCAGCAGGTAGGCGGCGCCGGGTTGAGCCGGCAGCTCGGTCTGCACTACCAGCTCCAGTCCGCTACTCTCGGCGCTGATGCGGCCCAGCGGCGGCGAGATCGACAGCCCGTCGGCTACGGTCTCCGCCGCCTTGTCCAGCGTGATGCGCAGCTCGGTGGCGTCGGTTACCGCCAGCCCGACAAAGCGCGGCGGCGTGATGTCGGCGCCGGTGGCCGCAGCAAAGTCCTGCAGCGGCGTGCAGCCTGCAAGCAGGCCGCCGAGCACTGCTGCAAGCAGCAGCGCCGGCATACGCAATCCAAACGGTTTGTGTTTCATAGTCCACCTCCAGTTAACTAATACAGCGTTGGACGTGCTGCTGATTGAGTCTTTACCCGCAAGCGCCGCTTGGATTATACTTTTTTGGCACAATACAGAGGGGTTACGGCTATGTCTGGAAATGTTCTGTTTGAGAAATACGGCCAAACAATCGCTGCCGGTAGACAGATTTTTGGCGAGGGTGAAGACGGAGACCGGATGTACATCATCCAGGACGGAGCGGTGCGCATCTCGCGCACCATCGACGGCAAAGAGCACGTGCTGGCGGAGCTGGGCAAAGGAGACTTCTTTGGCGAAATGGCGATTGTCTCGCGCATCAAGCGTACCGCCACGGCAACCACCGTGGCCCCGACGCAGCTGTTGGCGTTTGACCGTGCCGGCTTTCAGAGCATGATAGAGAAGAACGCCCGCATCGCTATGAACGTGATCGACAAGCTCTGCCGCAGGCTGGAGAACGCAAACTCGCAGATTCAGGCGCTGGTGCGCAAGAATGAACAGAGCATGATTGCACTCAACCTCTACAACCGCTTTATGGAGAAGCCCGAGGCCGAACGCGCGCTGGCGTTTGACCGCTCGGTAAAAGAGATCTCGATGTCGCTGCAGATCCCGCTCGATACCGTAGAGAACGCCATCCGCGCGCTGGCCGAGGACGGTATCCTGGCTATCAAGACCAACGCGGTGCGGCTGCGCAACGAGAACCGCCTGACGCAGGTAGCCGGGCAGGCCGGCAGCGACGCCTGATGTGCGGCATAGTCGGCTACTGCGGGCCCAAGCCGGCGGCGCCAATTCTGATTGAGGGGCTCAAGCGGCTGGAGTACCGCGGCTACGACTCGGCGGGTATCTGCGTTGGCAACCACGGCGAGCTGACCATCATCAAGAAGAAGGGCAAACTGCACGCTCTGGATGCCGCGGTTCCCGACGGCCTGCAGGGCTATTGGGGCATAGGCCACACGCGCTGGGCCACCCACGGCGAGGTCAACGACCTCAACGCTCACCCGCACAGCGACCAGTCGGGCAGAATTGCGATTGTGCACAACGGCATTATCGAAAACTACGGCGCGCTGCGCGAGAAGCTGCAACACGAGGGTTACGCCTTCCGCACCGAGACCGACTCAGAAGTGATTGCCCACCTGTTGAGCTCGCTCTACGAGGGCAACCTCGAGCAGGCGCTCAAGCGCACCTGCGCTATCCTCAAGGGCACCTACGGCATTGTGGCCATGCACCAGGACGAGCCGGACCAGCTGGTTGGAGCGCGCAACGGTTCGCCTTTGGTGCTGGGCATCGGCGAGAACGAGATGCTGCTCGGCAGCGACGTCACCGCGCTGATTGCGCATACCAGGCAGGTGGTCTATATAGAAGACGGCGAAGTAGTGCGCGTGACTCCAAACAACTACCGCACCACCGACTTGCGTGACCGCCGCATCGACAAAAAGGTCGATACCATCAGCTGGGAGCTCGAAGAGATAGAGAAGGGCAATTACCGATGCTTCATGGAGAAGGAGATCTTTGAGCAGCCGGAGTCGATCCGGCGCGCGTTCCAGGGGCGCATCGATCATGAACACGCCACTGCTCACCTGGGCGGGCTGAATATGAGTAATCGTGAGCTGCTGGAGATAGAACGGATCAAGCTGGTTGCCGCGGGTACGTCGTATCACGCCGGTATGGTCTCCTCCTACCTGATGGAGAACCTGGCGCGCATCCCGTGCAACGCCGAGCTGGCCTCCGAGTTGCGCTATCGCAACCCGATTGTGGAGCGTAACAGCATCTACTTTGCCATCTCGCAGTCCGGTGAAACCGCGGACACGCTCTACGCTCTGCGCGAGTTGCAGCGCAAGGGTGCGCGCGTGCTGGGCATCTGTAACGTGGTTGGCTCAACCATTGCGCGCGAATCAGACGGCGGGGTCTACATTCACTCCGGGCCCGAGATCGCGGTAGCCTCAACCAAGGCGTTCACCAGCCAGCTGACCGCGCTCTACCTCTATACGCTGCTGATTGCACGCATGCGCGACATGTCCTGGGAGCAGGGGCACCGGTTCATTGAAGCGCTGGAGTCTATACCTGCGCTGACCCAGTCGATTCTCGAGCGCCACGCTGAAGTGGAGGCGCTTGCGCGCAAGTACTGCCAAGCGCAGAACTTTCTGTTTCTGGGCCGCGGCATCAACTACCCGGTTGCGCTGGAGGGAGCGCTCAAGCTCAAGGAGATCTCCTACATCCACGCCGAAGGCTACAGCGCCGCCGAGATCAAACACGGGCCGATTGCGCTGATCAACGAGCAGACGCCGAGCCTCTTCATTGTGCCCGATGACGGTCTGCGCGAGAAGGTGATCTCCAACATGAAAGAGGTCAAGGCGCGCAAGGGGCCGGTGATCGCTCTGGCGGTGGACGGAGACCGCGAGGTTGCAGCAATTGCCGACGACGTCTTCTCCGTGCCGCGCGCCGGCCAGTACATCTATCCGTTTGCGATGATGATTCCGTTGCAGCTGTTTGCCTACTACTGTGCACTGGAACTGGGCCGTGATGTAGACCAGCCGCGCAACCTGGCCAAGAGTGTCACCGTTGAGTAAGGTGGCGCTGCCGGCGCAGCGCTGAGCGCACTATTCGCGCGGTGGCGGCCAGCCGCCCTGATCCATCACTTCCAGCACCCGCAGCGCCAGCACGCGCGGCCAGGCCGGAAAGTCTTCAGCCGCGTCGGTCTCGTACTTGTCTATCAATTGATTGAACAGCCTGCGCGCGGTTTCCCAGTCATCCATCTTGTAGTGAATGAAGGCGATCTCGTAGCGAGCCTCGGCGAGGTTGGTGCGGTCATCGGGAAAGCGCTCGAGGAAGGTCTCGTAGTACTGCAGCGCTACCTCGTAGCGTCCGGCGTCCAGCGCCTCCTGCCCGCGCTGAAAGATCTCGGCCTGGGTCAGGTCTTCGGGAATCTCCACCGGCCCGGTGCGGCACGCGGCCAGCAGGAGCAGCAGCACTGCGATAACGCCGTAGAATCTCATCGGTTGACTCATATCATCTGCAGAATATCACAGCCGCGGTTGATCGACAACACTATCGGCTTGCGGTAGAATGCCGCCATGATTGCAACTATTGTCAACGCTCTGGCGGTGATCATCGGGTCGATGATCGGACTGCTACTGCGCCGCGGTCTGGGAGACAACCTGAAAGAGGCGGTCTACGTCGGTATCGGGGTTGTGTCGCTGATCATCGGCATTTCGATGACTCTCGAGACCACGCGCATACTCTACCTGGCGCTGTCGCTGGTGCTCGGCGGTGTGATCGGCGAGATGCTCGGCATAGAAGACGCTATTCTGCGCCTGGGCGAGTTTCTCAAGCGCCGCTTTGCCGCGCGCCGTTCAGACGGTCAGTTTGCCTACGGCTTTCTGACCGCCAGCGTACTCTACTGCGTGGGAGCGTTGACAATTGTAGGCGCCTTCCGCGCCGGCGCCGAGGGCAATTATGAGCTGATTCTTACCAAGAGCGTAATGGACGGCTTCATGTCGATTCTGCTGGCCGGAGCGATGGGAATCGGGGTTGCATTCTCGGCGCTGACGATCCTGGTCTACCAGGGCGGCCTGACGCTGGCCGCCGGCGCGCTGCGCCCGCTGGTTACCGCGCTGGTACTCTCGGAGATAACCGCGGCCGGCGGAGCGCTGGTGATCATGATAGGCATCAACCTGCTGGGTCTGAAGAAGATCCGCACCGGGAACTTCTTCCCGGCGCTGCTGATCATCCTGCTGTTTGTGGCGCTGGATCCGCTGCTGGGGCCGCTGTCCGGACTGTGAAGCGGGACTGTGAGGGCTCAGCCCCAGGCGATCAGCCCGGGCTGGAACGGGTGCACAAGCGACCGATGCTGCGGGATTACCCGCACCGTGTATCCCTGGCGGCCGGCGGCGCTGCAGGTTATCTGGCCGCGGTAGTGGTAGACGCCGTCATTGTGTTCAACCGGTTCCATCGCTGTGCGCTGCGGATTCACGATCTCGGTCTGCGAGCTCACGCTGCCGTAGTAGAGCTCAACCAGCACGTCTTCCGGCTTGAGAGTCCCCAGCCGCACAGTGGCGTCCACGCTGATAGTATCGCCAACGTGCAGTCCGGCGCTATCGGGGCGGACCACCGCGCGAACGCTGACATCGCCCCAGGCGTGCTGCACGCGCTGCAGATAGTCTGACACCTCCCTGGCCTGGGCAAAGCGGTTGCGCGACATCGCGGCGTAGTTGTTGAGCGCCGGAAAATAGAAGCGCTCGGCGTACTCCACCAGCATGCGGTAGCTGGAAAACTGCCTGCCGATCTGCTGCATCGAGGCCTTCATCAGCGCAATCCACTCGCGCGGCAGTCCGTCCTGACCGCGGTTGTAGAAGCCGGGTATGATTTCGCGTTCCAGCAGGTCGTACAGGGCCTTGCTCTCGATCTCGTCCTGCATTTCTGGGTCGTCGTATTCCTCACCGTTGCCAATTGCCCAGCCGACCTGCGGCGCGTACGCTTCCGCCCACCAGCCGTCGAGCACCGAGCAGTTGAGCACCCCGTTGACGGCCGCTTTCATGCCGCTGGTACCGCTGGCTTCCAGCGGCCGCCGCGGTGTATTGAGCCACAGATCGCTGCCGGAGACCAGCTGTTTTGCCATAGCGATATCGTAGTTCTCCAGGAAGACTATCTTGCTGCGCACCTCGGGTTTGTTGGCAAAGTGCACTATCTCTTTGATCAGGTTCTTGCCGGCCAGATCGTGCGGATGTGCCTTGCCGGCAAAGATCAGCTGGACAGGCCGCTGGGGGTCCAACAGCAGCTTCATGAGCCGCTCGGGGTCGCGGAACAGCAGCGCGCCGCGCTTGTAGGTGGCAAAGCGACGTGCAAAACTGATGGTCAGCGTGGTTGGCGAGAGCGCTTCGGTGGCCTGCAGCAGTTGGTTGCCGATGATGCCGCGCCGCTCGAGCTGGCTGCGCAGCCGCTGGCGCGCAAAGGCAACCAGGCGTGACTTGCAGCGCTCGTGGGCGCGCCACAGCTCCTCGTCGGTGATGCGGTCCATGCGGTTCCAGATGTCCAGGTTGGTTGGTTCATCGACAAAGCGTGGGCCGAAGTAGCGGTCCAGCAGATCGACGATGTCCTGCGCGGCGTAGCTGCGCACGTGAACGCCGTTGGTTATAGAGGAGATCGGCACCTCGTCCTGCGGCAGCCCGGGCCAGATAGTGTTCCACATATTGCGCGAGATCTGCCCGTGCAGCCGGCTGACGCCGTTGTTGTAGGCTGAAAGCTTGAGCGCCAGCACGGTCATGCAGAAATGTTCGAGGTGGTCTGCGGGATTCTCGCGGCCGAGCGCCATGAATCCCTCGCGGCTGAGGCCGGTTCCGGCAATCAGGCTGTCGATGTAGTTGTGGATCAGCTCTACCGAAAAGCGCTCGTTGCCGGCGGGAACCGGCGTGTGCGTAGTGAAGATGTTGGACGGCTTGAGCGCCTCGATTGCCTGGTGCACCGAAAGCGTGTGCTGCTCGACCAGCTCGCGGATGCGCTCGATTCCCAGAAACGCCGAGTGCCCCTCGTTCATGTGCGTGACCGCCGGGTTGATACCCAGCGCGCGCAACGCGCGGACACCACCGATTCCCAGCAGAATCTCCTGGCGGATACGGGTGTCCTTGGTGCCGCCGTAGAGCGATGCGGTGATGGTACGCAGCTCCGGCGCGTTGTCCTCGATGTTGGTATCCAGCAGGTAGAGCGCCAGCCTGCCGACATTGACCCGCCAGACGCGCGCGATAACCAGAGAATTGCCGATCTGCACGCTGATCCTGATGTCCTGGCCGCTCTTGTCGCGGCAGCGCTGCACCGGCATGCTGTACCAGTCGTTCTCGGGGTAGGACTCCTGCTGGAAGCCATCGGCGTTGAGGTACTGCTGGAAGTAGCCCTGACGATAGAGCAGCCCTACGCCAACCAGCGGCAGTCCCAGGTCCGACGCGGTCTTCATGTGGTCACCGGAGAGCAGGCCGAGACCGCCGGAGTAGATCGGCAGGCTGACATCCATGCCGTACTCCATCGAGAAATAGGCCACTACATCCTTGCCGCGGTCCTTGTACCAGGTCTCTCCGTCGCGGTACCTGGTGAACTTCTGGTAGACCGCGTTGAGCGCCGCCAGGTAGGAGTCATCCGAGGCCAGCTCTTTGAGCCGCTGTTGCGAGACCATCGCCAGCGTCTGGACCGGATTCTGGCGCGACTCGAGCCACACATCGTAGTCAAGGCGCGTGAATAGTGCTACCGCATCGTAGTTCCAGCTGACCCACAGGTTGTGAGCCAGCTCGCTGAGCGGTTGCAGTGATTTGGGCAGTTTCGGGTTGACGGTGAATCTGATCACATTCATGCTAGGCAGAAAATAGCGTGTGCCGCAGCCAGTGTCAACGCAACCTCAGTAGCGCCGCAGCAACGCGGTTCAGGATACTCCCTCGGGATGATCGTCAACGATGCTGATCAGCGAGCTCTTCTCGCCGGTGGCGTCCAGCTCGTCGATCTCGTTGATTGCCTGCAGCACGTTGGCTTCCTTGGCCGGGTGCAGCGTGATCACCACCGGAACAAAGTGCGGCTCCTGATCGGCGCCGTTGTTCTCCGGCAGTTCGTCCTGCAGGATGCTGGCAATGCTGATTCCGTGTTCACCCAGTATTGACGCGATTCTGGCCAGTGCTCCGGGGGTGTCGTCAACCATGGTGCGGATGTAGTAGCGGCTGTAGGTCTCGGCTACCGCTATCAGGTCAGTCGGCGGGTTTCTGTCCGGCCAGAAGGCAAACCGGTCAAAGAAGACCTGGTAGGTGCCCGAGGCTACCGCGATGATATCGGACACCACCGCCGCCGCGGTTGGCGATCCGCCGGCGCCGCGCCCGTAGTACATCGTGTGCCCGGTGGTGTGCCCGTAGACGCTGACGGCGTTGAACGGTCCTGAGACCCACGCCAGCGCGTGTTCGCGCGAAATGAACACCGGGCGTACGCGCAGCGAGATCCCTTCACCCACGCGGGTGGCAATTGCCAGCAGCTTGACCACGTAGCCGAGCGTGTCGGCGTACATCACGTCTTCCTGCTGCAGGTTGTCGATTCCTTCAACCGGGATCTGATCAAAATCCACCTGAATGCCGAACGCCATTGCGCCCATGATGGCGATCTTGTGCGCCGAGTCGGCCCCGCCGACATCCAGCGTAGGATCGGCCTCGGCCAGCCCCTTGGACTGCGCCGCCCACAGCGCTTCTTCGTAGCTCTCCTCTTTGTCGATCATCTCGGTGAGAATGTAGTTGCAGGTGCCGTTGACAATGCCGTAGATTGCGTCGATTGAATTGGCCGCGAGGCCGTCGTAGAGTGCGCGGATGATCGGGATGCCGCCGCCCACCGCGGCCTCAAACGCCAGCGAAACACCGTTTTCGCGCGCGACAGCCATCAGCTCGGCGCCGTGGTGCGCCAGCAGCGCTTTGTTGGCGGTTACCACGTGCTTGCCGGCGCGCAGCGCCTGCTCGGTAATCTCGCGTGCCTTGGTGATACCGCCAACCAGTTCGATTACAATCCGCACCTCATCATCTTCCAGCGCGTGATCGAGGTTGGTCTCAAACAGGGTATCGTCGAGCTGCAGATTCTTGGCGTAGGTGAAGACCCGGTCAACGATGTACTTCAGCCGCAGACGGCTGCCGGTCTTGCTCTGCAGCAGATCGCGATCACGCAACAGAATTTCGCAGACCGCTCCGCCCACCGTTCCGCATCCGATTACCGCGATGGCGGTGTCTTTGGTCTCTTTCATGGCAGGTAAACCGTGGCGCTGAACATGGTAGGCCATGGTATGCCGCGGGCTGAGGCAGTGTCAAGCTGAGGGCTCCGTCTGAGCACTCCCCGCGGGAGCTTGGAGCGCACTGCGGTTCTCTGCTATGCTTGGTCACTATGCA
>REDW01000094.1 GCA_007693325.1 Spirochaetaceae bacterium | reverse complement strand
GGTATAGCGCAGGAATGCAGGGTTGAGGTGTGCAAGCGGTGCGACCTGTCTTCATTCGGGGTGGAGGCTCGCAAATCGGTTGCAATTATCCTCTCGATCTATGAAAGTGCATGTAGCGGACGCAAAGTGCGCGTTGAATAAAAGGAGTAGTGTAATGATCCTGACCGGATTTGCCGATGAGGCGGCGTTCGAGCTCGAAGGCCAGATCAGAGCCACCCGCGAACTCGGTTGGAGTCAAATCGAAGCGCGGTCGGTTGGCGACCGCAACCTGAACGATATTGCCGAGGACGAGTTCGAGCGCGTTGTGACGGCGCTGGATGAGGCCGGCATCGCCATAAACTGCCTGGGTTCTACCATTGCAAACTGGGGCACCGATCTGTCGGAACCGTTCGCAGAGACACTGGAACAGGTGGAGCGGGCTATCACGCGCATGAAACGGGCCCGTATCCCGATGGTACGCATCATGAGTTATCGCGTCTGCGTGGATGACCAGGGCAGAGCGGTCGACCAGCAGGAAACCGAACGCTTCCGCAGACTCAACGAGATCTGCAGGCGCTTCAGCGATGCCGGAATTGTTACAGTCCACGAGAACTGCTACACCTACGGTGGAATGAGCAAGGAGCACTGCGAGCGTCTGCTGGATGCCGTCGAGCAGCTGCAGCTGGTCTTTGATAGCGGAAATCCACCGTTGACCAACGACTTCTCGCAACCCTATCCTTACCCCAGGCAGTCCGGATGGGAGTTCTACCGGCACGTCAGGGAGCGTATCGTCCACGTGCACGTCAAGGACGCATTCTACGACGCCGAGGCTGACCGCGAGGTATACACTTTTCCAGGCGAGGGCGGCGGTGACGTGCGTCGCATACTGGCCGACCTTCTCGCCAGCGGCTATTCCGGCGCGCTTTCAATCGAGCCGCATATGGCGGTTGTCTTCCACGATTCATCGGTGCAATCGGACGCTGATCTGCGTTTTGAGAACTACGTCGAGTACGGCCGCCGGCTCGAACGTCTTCTAGCGGAGCTCGGCTACCCGGCTGAATGACTCAGGATGCCTGAGTCCACGATGATGCAGCCGTTCAGCGGATACGCCGCGCTGCCACAAGCGATGCGCGGTTGTGCGCATTGTAACTCTATGGTAACGTGGCGGCATGGCAGCCGTCAGACATCCTTCCGAATCTAGCGATGACGCGGCGCATCGGCGCCGTGATCGTGCTGCAACCGAACAGCGCCTGGTGCAGGCTACCATCGACCTCATTCGTGACTGCGGCTTTGACGCGGCTGGTGTCAACGCCGTCGCCGAGCGGGCGGGGGTCAGCAAGGTGCTCATCTATCGGTACTTCGGCGACTATCCGGGACTGCTTCGCGCTGTTGCCAACGAACTCAAGGGCTTTGACCCGGACCTCGCCTCAGGCCTGATGGAGCGTCTCGGCGCTGATGCCTCACCCGGCTCGGTTTTGCGCAACACCGTGATGGCGCTGCGTGAGATGGTCACCGGAGATGAACTGATGAAAGGGCTGCTGGTCTGGGAGCTCTCGGCGCAAAACGAGTTGACCGCTGCGCTCTGCGAGAGCCGTGAGCAGATCGGCCTGGAGCAGACTCGGCGCTTCCAGCAGTTTCTCTCGGAGAAGCGCCCGGACGACCCGATTGACGCGCACGCACTGCTGGCCCTTGTCACCGCCGGCGTCTATTACTTGACGCTGCGGTCCGACACGGCGCCGGTGTTCAACGGCATTGACATACAGAGTGACGTCGGCTGGCAGCGTATTGCCGACGCCGTCGGCGACCTGATGGATCGTTCACCTCGCTCTGCAGATTAACCCGACTGACCATCTGCCACAGAGTCTATCCAACAACAATCCGCTTGACAAATATGTAACCGTATAGTAACTTAACGATGCAATGTAACCTTTCGGTAACATAGGAGTATGTGATGATCGAAACGAAGAAGAGGAGACTCTCGCTGGTGCTTCCAGTACTTCCAATTGTGTGCACAATTCTGGTCACCGTGGCGTGCGCAGGCGCCCCGGTTCGCGCGAATTCTGCCCCTGCAGAGGACATCCGTGTTGAACTGGTGGAATGGGCTCGGTTGGCTCAAAGTGCTCACAACTACCAGCCGTGGCGCGTGGTGCTCGATCCGGTTCGAAGCGATAGAATGAAGGTCTTCGTTGAATCCGAGCGACTGCTGCCGCAGACCGATCCCTACGCGCGCCAGACGGTGATATCGGTCGGCGCCTTTCTCGCTGTAATCGAAGCCCGCGCGGCCCGGCTGGGTTATCAAGCCGACATCGAGCTATTGCCGGATGGTGATCTGGACGATGAGGACCTTGCACGCCTGCCCGCTGCCCGGATCACGCTGCTTCCTTCTACAGAAGCTCGCTCTGATTTCGCTGCGGCGGCCGACGTGGACGCGCTCACCACGGCAACGGTGAAGTACCGTTATCGCCCTGCTGAGCTCGATCCCGCGGTCGTGAATCGAATCACCAGCTACGCTAGCCAGGGCATCCACGTAAACGTAGTTACGGATGCCGGTCAAGTGGCGTGGTTGAACCGCGTGTCGATAGATGCGTTTACCGTAGAGATGCAGCACAAACCGACGTTGACCGAGACCCACGAAAGCACTCGCTGGAACGGGCGCGCGCGTCGGCAGGATCCCTACGGACTGGCCTTCACGGCCAACTTCCCGCTGCGCACGCTCTGGCTCACCGACGCCTTCATGACAGTTGCGCCGCAGAAACCGGAGGCGTTTGGCCGCACCGGGATACGCCTCTTCACGCGAGCGCTGGAAGACATCACTACCTACATCACTTTGATTACCGACGACAACAGCCGTAGGACCCAGATCGAGACAGGTATGGTATTGCAGACAATCTGGATGGAGCTGCACGCCGCAGATCACGTGGTGCTCGCCAACTCGCAGGCGCTGCAGGAGTATTCGCGGATGGAGCCACTCTACGCGGAGGTCCACGGCCGGTTGGCGCCTGGGGGAGGCACGGTGCAGATGCTGCTGGCGGTTACCCGTCCGCGCGGCGGCACCCACCGCTTCAGCCCCCGGTTTGCGGCTGTGGATCTGATAACGCGCTAACCGGTTGACCGGATGGGTATGCTGCGGCATTGTCGAGGAATGGCTATCGAGGTTCGACCGGCTACCGTGTTCGACGACGTGGCTACAATGCTGGGGCCAAAGAGGCCCGACGCAAACGTCTGCTGGTGCCTGAGCTATCGCGTCCCGTCGGCACAAAATGTGTCTTTGCGTGGTCCGGCCCGCGCAGCGAAGGTCGCTGAGCTGATGGAACACGGACCGGTCGGGGTTCTCGCGTACGACGCCGGCGAGGTCGTCGGCTGGGCGGCGGTCGCGCGGCGCGTGGACACCATCTTTGCACGAAGCCGCAAGATACCGCATGTAGACGACCTCGACGTCTGGTCTGTATGGTGCATGCGAGTTCGGCCCGGACACCGCGGCAAGGGGATTTCGCATTCGCTGCTCGCAGGCGCGGTAGAGTTTGCATCGTCCAGTGGCGCTCCCGCCATCGAGGGATACCCGGTCGACAACCGGGGTCAGCGCGTCGATCTCACCATGGCCTACGTTGGAACCCGCGCGCTGTTTGAAAAGGCGGGCTTCTACAAGGCGGCCAATACCGCGTCAGTCATCGGCGGCTTCCCGCGGGTGCTGATGCGGCTGGATCTTCGATGAGTAACCGCAGCAAGTCCCAACAGCAACACTGCTGCGTAACTATGCTGGTGCCCGACAGCTGATCACCGGCGTGCCTTTCTCCGTCCACGCAACCCAAGCCCGCTATGGTCCTAGTAGCGCAGCTGGGATTACCGCGACGCCGTCCTTTCGACGGTACGCTTCGGGACCAGTGTTTATGACAACAGCATCTATCATATCCGACCCGATCTTCTCGCGCAGCCACTTCAGGTTTTCGACATCGCCGTCACGTACCGTGGAGCTCAACTTCACTTCGATCGCGAGAATCCTCTTGTCCTGTCGCTCGACAATCAGGTCGACTTCGTGTCGCCCGCCGTGCAAACGCAGGTGTCCGACCGAGGCTTCAGCCTTCTGTGCAAAGACGCGAATGCTTAGCGTGACCAGTGATTCAAACAGATTCCCAAATATGATTCCTTCAGCTCCAAGGAGCGCGCCCGCCTCCAGTCCCATGGCGCGGGCCGCGAGGGCCGGGTCTGTCAGATGGTGCTTCGGAGAGCGGGACAAGCGATTCAGATAGTTTCGCGACGGGATCCAGGCGGGAACCGGGTCGAGGATCCAAAGGCGTTCCAATACGTCCCGATAGGGCTGTGTCGTGGTCTTTGCCGGTTTATTGCCGTCTCCCGCTGTTGCCGCATCCCGGATCGTTTCGTACGACGCGGTTGTCGCGGTAGCCGCGGCATACGCCGCCAACCAGCGACGTAAGATCTCCGGCCGGCGACTGGGGTGCCCCTGCTCTGGAAAATCGGTGTCGATAATTCTTTGAAGGTACCCGTCGAGTTGCATTCTATGAGCACGCCCGGACAAGGTACGGATTCCGGGAAACCCGGAACGAGCGATTTCCGCCGCATAGTCCGTCAGTGCTACGGTAGTAGATCCAGCGGGTGATGATGCGGTTCCATCCAGCAACGACGAGAGGCTCACCGCCGGTGTTTCAACGCCTCGCTCAGCCAGGGTCATTGGCCGTAATCGCAACGGCACGATCCGACCCGCCCCCGTGTGTGTTGGGGCGCGTCCCGGAGCCGACGAGCCGGTGAGGATGTACGATCCCGCCCCTGCGCCGTGATCAACACTTCGCCGAACTGCATCCCACACTTCCGGAACTCGTTGCCACTCATCAATCAGGATTGGTGGATCGCCCGCAAGCACCGCAGCTGGATCTGCCTCCGCGATAACGCGCTGCGACGGTTGATCGAGATATCGTGCTGTCTTGCACCGCCGTTCGGCTGTGGCTGTCTTTCCAACACCACGCGGACCCTCAAGAGAGATTGCCGACAGCTCCGGCAACAGTTCGTTCAATTCGTCATCAACCACCCGACCGATGTATTTCACGCCTTCCCCCTTTGATTCTTACACTACCATTTCGCAGCATGTTACACTACCAACTCGCCGTCTTTTACGCTACTATCTCGCACTCGAAAAGCGGAAGATCTATCCGGTACCTTTGGGCCCGGGAGCAGAATACGTGACAGCCCCGCCGGGTCTCCATTCAAACGAGCTCCAACCTGTGCACGTTTGGTGCGTGTGCTACCAATTGACGAAGCGGACGCGGACCGCGCGATACAGAACCCTGCCGTTTGTCCGCATTCCCACGGCCCAGGGCTGGGATCCGGTTGTGGTGTTGTGCTACCGCGGTCTGATCGGGCTGTTGTTCGTTCTCGTCTGGCTGCGCTCGCGGAGCTTCTGTCAACTGAACTACTTTCTGCGACTGCACGCATTACCGGTTCTGCCGACCGATAGAAGGACCCACCGGCCGGGATAGAATTGATCATATTGACACACAACGTGCGCGCACGTATTATGTGCTTATGGGGCAGATATGAAGAACATTACTCTTTCGATAGATGAATCGACTCTGCAGGCAGGTAGAGAATATGCTCGGCAACACAACATCTCCTTCAATGCCCTGGTTCGGCGATTGATTGAACAGACTGTGGTACAGAAACACGCTCGATGGCTTGACGATACGTTTTGTCTGATGGATAAGGCAAATGTAACTTCAGGATCGGAAAAATGGTCCAGAGAAGATCTGTACCGTGTCTAAAATCTTCATCGACACCAATCTATTGGTCTATTCCATCGATCAGAAGGAGCTTGAGAAGAAGAATCAAGCGCGACACATACTGAGAAGAATTATCGACGTGCATCAACCGGTCATTTCTACCCAGGTGATCAAGGAGTTCTATGTAGCAGCCACGACAAAGTTGAGAGCCGAGCACCTTATTGTGAAAAACATTATTCACAATTTCCGGAACATGGAAGTAGTGAATAGTGACCTGGAATTGATTGAGCGGGCAATTGATATAAGCGTCGTTTCCCAACTCTCATTCTGGGATTCTCTGATTATTGCGGCAGCAGAGAAAGCCAATTGCGAGTTTGTATTCTCTGAAGGTTTAAACGCAGGGCAGACGTATCGAGGCGTTGTGGTAACTGATCCATTTGTCAAGGATGACTTCCAAAAGTCGCTTCAACCGGCTTCCGGCAATAGGCCCCTTCGCCGGTTAAACGTATGCTTATAGACGAAACCAGCAGTCAGCAATATTGGCTCCCATGACTTTCGACAGCTTCTGCCACCGATAAATCCATGATACCCTGCCAATGAGTGAATGAATCGAAGGCCGCGTCGCAATGCTACTTTGTGCACTCCGATCAGCTGAACCGCGATCGGTTCCCGGCGGCTAAACCCAGCCGATGTGAGGCTGGTCTTCTGCGAATCCGCCGCTGATATGCGCCGGCTCCCGTTTCACCGCAAGAACATCGTCTGCACGTGGAGTGCTCAGCGCCATTTCACCGCGGCGGCTACCAGTGGATCGAGCGCATCTGGAAGCCCCGCTACGAGAACCCGCCTGCGGTGAGGCTGAAGCAGGGAGAGGTGAGCAGCACTCGGTGGCGCTTGGCCCCGGTGAGCTGCCTTGTTACCGCCTTGTTACCTGGTGGCGTAGAGGAATCCCGTGGGCTGACGACGTGACAGAGCGTCACACAGAGCAGTCGTGCGGACCGCAGGGATGAAATCCCACACTGCTGATGTTGAACAACATTTTCGGCACCACTCTGTAACCATTGCGTTATGAGGCGTTCTCAAACGGATTGGCTACCCGAATGCCCAGATATTCCTGGTTCGGATTCAAGTCTTCAGAGAGGATCTCGGTACATCCGGCCTGACTGCACGCGGCAATAATCAGACTGTCCCACCACGATACGCCGTATCGCAGCTCCACATGCCGCGCAACTCTTATGCAGGCGGTATTGACAGGGATTGGATTCCACGCAAACAGCGCATCCAGATCATCCCATGCCTCATCGGGTGTCAGCCCGGGATCAAGCTTCCGCGTTACCGTGACATAGAACTCGTTACACACCTGTGTACTGATAACCCCTGTACGATCTTGCCACAGCCGCCGCATGATCTGTGCGGCAATAGCGTGTTTCTCCGGTTCGGTGGTGTCCCGACTGTACACGAGCACGTTCGTGTCTACAAACTGCTTAGCGCTCATGTAAGGCGTCTCGCTGCGGGTACGGTCTGTTTTGTGTTCGCAGTCGGCGCCCGGCCTTGCTCAGGAACCGCGCTTGCGCGCGTTCATACTCGCTGTCCTGCGCCATCTGTTGCTCAAGCTGATCCGCAAGCATCCGCGACACACTCGTGTCGTTCTCTGCGGCCTTTATTCGCGCCCAACGCGCGACGTTGGCGTCTACACTGATAGTAATGTTGCGCTTTTTCACGAAACCAGTGTAACACGAATTACGTGCTTTGTCTGCTGAACTGAACTCCTCAGTGGAAACAAACCGGCGAGGCAATAGGACGTGCCGTATAGGCAAACATCGCGCTGTAACCCCGGAGACACCTTCCTGCACTGCTGCTGCTCGTTCTCCCGCATATTCCTGATTATTGTTCTCCACAAATTCATCCCCGAAGCGTATCTTACTCTGCATGGCTTTACACCTGGCAAAACGGCTCGATATGTTGGGCCAACCTGTGCCTCGGCTTGTTCGGTCGCTCGCTATTCCGGCGAGCATCGGCATGATTTTCAACACCTTGTACAACGTCGTAGACACCTACTACGGGCAGTTCCTTGCTACCGAGGGCCTTGCCGCGCTTTCGCTCAGCTTTCCCTTGTTCTTTGTTATCATTGCTGCCGGCAGCGGCGTTGCCACCGGTTCAACGGCGCTGATATCAAACGCCCTGGGCCGTGGCGATGAAGAGCGTGCGGTGCACTTGCAGGCACAGGCGGTATCCTTCGGCATTCTCATGGCAATTGTTCTGACGGCTATCGGGCTTGCGGTAGCACCTGCTGCATATCGCTTCATGGGCGCCACCGATGCCGTTCTGGTACTGGCGCTGCAGTATATCCGGGTAATCCTCTTTGGTACGGTGTTCTTTCTGCTGAATCAGATTATCAACGCCGGGCTGTCCTCGCGTGGTGATTCAAAGAGCCTGCGGAATGCACTCTTCATTGGTCTGCTGCTGAACATCGCGCTTGATCCTCTCTTGCTATTTGGGTTTGCGCCAATCGGTATTCCTGCTATGGGAGCCGCCGGTATCGCGCTTGCCACGGTGCTTATACAGGGGATCAGTGTCGTCTACATGAGCACTCGGGCACGGGCATTCGAAAGCTTTGCCGGAGCCTCGTTGCGGGACTTTGTGCCAAAGATTCGCACATTTCGCGAGATTGCCGGTCAGGGAATTCCTGCAAGCCTCAACATGATGACCGTTGCTCTCGGGATGTTCATCATCAACTTCTTCATTGCCCGGGCCGGATCAACTGCCGGCCTTGCAGCATACGGGGTGGCGCTGCGTATTGAGCAGATTGCGCTGCTTCCCAGCATTGGGCTGAACACCGCTATTCTTGCTATAGGCGGCAACAATTTCGGAGCCGGACGGATGGACCGGGTTCGCGAGACCTATCGTGTTGCGCTGCGCTACGGCTTCTTTCTCATGGTCGGGCTGCTCGCGATCATCCTGCCCCTGGCGGGACGGCTCATGGCGGTCTTCACCGGCGACCCGGAGGTCATAGCTATTGGCCGGCAGTATCTGTACATAGCGGGCCTTGTGTACTACGCCTACGTGATTCTCTTCAGTTCGGTATCACTCATGCAGGGCATGAAGCGTCCTATGCCCGCCCTCTGGATTGGGCTGTACCGGCAACTGCTTGCACCGGTGCTCGTGTTCTACCTCTTCTCGGAGGCATTTGGGTGGGGACTGCTGGGAATCTGGTGGGGCATCTTCACTGTGACATGGTCGGCCGCAATAGTTGCGCTGTGGCTGGCGCGGCGCGATATCTGAGCACGGCTCTTTGAGGCAGTTTCAGCGGAAACTGAGGTCCGGCACCCGGGCCATGAAGTCACGCAGTTCCCGCGAACTCGGGTTATCGAGGATGGTGGGGGCTCCGTGCTCCGCAATCCGGCCCTGGTGCAGGTAGATTACGTAGTCGGCAAAGGCAGCTACAAAGTTCATCACGTGGGACACCAGCACAAAGCCTTTGCCGATGTTGCGCAGTTCGGTTATTGCGCTTAGCACCTCAAAGGTCAGGATCGGGTCCAGCGCTGAGGTCGGCTCATCCAGGAACACCACCTCCGGGTCAAGCGAGAGCGCCCGCGCAATTGAGCCGCGTTGGGCCTGCCCACCGGAGACATTCCTGGGCCGTTTGTGTGCCTGGTCGCCCAGGTGCAGCAGATCCAGGAATTCCATCGCGCGCGCGCTGGCTTCCTCCGGCGTATAGCCGCGCGTCTTCTCGAGTACCAGCGTAATGTTGCGCAGCAGCGTAAGGTGCGGAAACAAGCTGTGGTGCTGAAAGACAAAGCCTACCTGTTTGCGGTATTCCGCGTTGGTCACGTCGTGATTGTTGACCCGTACCGTTCCCGCGCTAGGGCGTTCCAGGCCCGAGAGAATTCGCAGCAGCGTGGACTTTCCGCTCCCTGACATACCAATAATTGCCACGGCCTTGTAGTCATTCAGGGTAAGACTGAGGTCATGCAACACCTCAACATCGTAGCTATGGCTCAGGCGTTCCAGTTCAACCTTCACAGTCCCCACCGCCAATCAATCATTTTGGTCAGCTGCGACAGCGGAATGGTAATAACCAGGTAGAGTCCCCACATGAGCAGGAATCCTTCCACAAAACGGAAGGTGTTGTTTGTCATGAGGCTGACTTCGTAGAACAGTTCGCGGTACGAGAGCACGTTCAACAGCGCGCTGCCTTTGATAATCAGCGAGAAGTTGTTCATCAGCGGCGGCATCAGAATGCGAACAACCTGCGGCACAATGATGTAGCGGTAGCGCTGATACGGAGTGAAGCCAAACAGGTCCATAGCCATGTACTGTTCCGAGGAGATGCTTGCGATTGCTGAGCGGAAGATATTGGTCATGTAGGGCGTGATATAGACAATGAGTCCAACAAAGCCCATAACGGAACGATTGGTTGAACCAAAGGCGGGGCCGATCACAAAGGCCATGATCATGATCATAACCAGAAGCGGCGTACCGTAGATGATCTCGGTAAACACATTGGTGAAGGCTCGGAAGTATCCCAGCCGAGAAGTAGAGAGCAGATAGAAGACAAAGCCCAGGCTGGTGCTTACCACCAGCGTCACCAGCGAGACCCACAGGGTACGAAGGAATCCGGCGGCGATAGCGCTCCGGTAAGGCTCAATGGTAGTCATGTCAAAGGGCTGGCGCTGGCGCACCACCACAAACCACGCAAAGAAGGCGAAGGTGGCAATGGCAAACAGGTACGAGACGGTTGTACCGCCAATCACAGTCCCTGCAGTAGCCCGCTCCGGGAGGAGCTTTGTTGTTGGTTTCACCGGGGCATCTACTCTTATTAATTCTCGTTGATAAAGAATTCCAGGCCGTAGCGACCCAGGCGCTCCATTACCACAGCATCCCAGTTTGCGCGCAGCTCATCGTACACGCCCCCCGGCTGCGACATGCTTGACACAAACTCGTTAGCCTGTGCCAGAAGTTCCGATTCGCCCTTGCGAATTCCCATCGCGATTGGGCTGGAAACAAAGGGATCCCACAGCACGATGGTGTCTTCCGGGTTGGCAAGATGACCCCGCGTAACGGGGAACGCGCTCATCATCAGCACGTCGGAGCTGCCCTGCACCACATTCAGGACCGCTGACTCCAGAGTGGTAGCAATCTCTACGTCTGCTCCAAGCGATTGCGGAATGCTGGCTGAGACCTGTCCGGTGACCCCGGTGAAGCGCGTCTGCGGAAGATCCGTGACGGCCTCTTTGGGCGAGTCGACAGTGATCCCGTTCGCCTCGGCAAAGTCGCTGTTCACCAGGCTGATAATCTTGAAATAGAAGTACGGCTCTGAAAACTCGATTGCCTGCCGCCGTTCCTCGGTGCGACTCATGGAGGCTATGATCACGTCAATCTCTCCCGCATTGAGCGCGGGAATCAGTGATGCAAAGTTGGTGTCAACAATTTCTACCGGTCGTCCCACAAACTCGCCAAAGGCTTCTGCAACGTCAACGCTGATGCCCTCCGGTACGCCCTCCGAACTTCGTGTCTCAAACGGCGGGTAGCGCAAGTCCATGCCGACTCGCAGCGCCTGGAACTGCACCGACCCTTCTTCCCGGGTTCCCCCCGCGGCCGCCGTGAATGGAACTATCGCCACTATTATGAATGCAATGATGATGCGTCTCACGTAATTGCTCCTGCGTGCTTTGTCTCAAAGAAAGGTCGCAAAGCTACGCGGAATAATCAAGTTTTCTGCTTCAGAAACTGCTTACTATTGTCGGCTGGACTTAGTACTTTGTGCGATAGAGGAATAGAATGAAAAGTCAGCTTCGGTCTGATCGATTGGGCCTCAGCCTGATGGTGGCGTTAGTGCTGCTCGCCTCTAACGCGGCCGCCCAGGTTCGGGAGGGTCAGAGCATGTTACTGGACGATTTCTCTCGCAGCGACGGACAGGCGCTCATCGGCACGCAGTGGGAAGGCTTTACCGACCGGGTGATGGGCGGGCGCTCGGATATGGACGCCCGGGTGGTTTCAACTGAGGACGGCCCCGCAATACACATGACCGGCCGGGTGACCACCGAGAACAACGGAGGCTTCATTCAGGTTCGTCTACCCCTCTCCGAGCACGGCCATTTGGATGCCTCTGCGTACCGTGGTGTGGCTTTGTCGGTGCGGGGAAGCGGTGACAACTACTACGTTCACCTGCGCACCAATCGAACCCGCTTTCCCTGGGCGCATTACGCCCGCAAGCTCCCGGTCACCGAACAATGGCAGCGAGTGGAGCTGCCCTTTGAGGAGTTCGAGGGGCAGCTGATGCTTGGCGGGAGAAGGGTAGATACCGATCGTTTGCGCTCAATAGCGGTTGTTGCGGCGAAGGCGGACTTTCAAGCGGACATTTGGGTGCGGGAAGTTTCGCTCTACTGAGACGCCGGCGGTAAGCAGATGAAAGGTGCGCCAGAGAAGCGGCCCGGCACGGATAGATCGATCGCGTCCTTACCACCGTGTGCGTGCGTGTTGCCTGTACGCCGGGGAAGAGTTACACTGCAGGCATGATCCGCAGTGAT
>REDW01000141.1 GCA_007693325.1 Spirochaetaceae bacterium | reverse complement strand
AGGCGGCTGCCTTTGGGTATCGTGTGTTTGCACCACCAAACGCACGCAAAGGAGCAGCCTACATGCAGGTTAGCGCCAAAACAACCCGGTCGTGTGTGCACCGGACTATCCCTGCGAGACATTGGCAAACGTCTCGGTGGTATCCCGCGAGATCAATGCAAACAGCACCGAAGAACGCAAAGATCTGCGCATCCACCAGACGCCTTCTCGTTGCTGCGTTCCAGCCAGGGCGCAGGTAATACGCGTTGTTATAGCGCCGCGTCTGGTCTGTGAGGGAAGTCGATACTTCATTTGATGGTAGATTACGTTGCGGCGAAGAGGACTTGAACCTCCACGGGATTGCTCCCACTAGCCCCTCAAGCTAGCGTGTCTACCAATTTCACCATCGCCGCGTTTTCTGCTTGTGCGGGCACTCTACTGCAGGCCCACCGGTTTTGTCAAGAACCGACAGACGTCCCGGCCAGCAGCCGCTCCATCTGTTGAACCAGCCTCTCAAACTGTGCCAGCGCTTCGCGGATCGGCTGCGGGTCGCTCATGTCTACACCGGCAGCGCGCAGTGAATCGATCGGGAAGCGCGAGCCGCCGGACTTGAGGAAGGCGAAGTAGGCGTCGCGTTCGGCCGTGCCTCCGCCGGTTACGCGCTGCGCCAGACTGAGGGCGGCCGAAATGCCGGTGGCGTACTTGTAGACGTAGAACGCGCGGTAGAAGTGCGGGATACGCAGGCTCTCCAGATCTGCGGTCTTGTCAAGTACAACCTCGGGGCCGAAGAAGTCGGTCAGCAGCGAGCGGTAGGTGCTGCGGATGCTGTCTACGGTCAACGGCTCGCCGGACTCCACCATCGCGTGCGCGCGGTGCTCAAACTCGGCAAACATCGTCTGGCGGAAGAGCGTAGCGATGATATCGTCCACCTGTTTGTTGACCAGGTAGGCCTGCATGCGTCGGTCGCTGGTGTGAGCCATCATGTGTTCAAACAGTAGTTGCTCGTTGAAGGTCGATGCCACCTCGGCCTCAAAGATGGTGTACTGGTAGTGCTGGAAGGGGTTTGCCTGCGTCGAGTACCAGGAGTGCATCGAATGACCGGCCTCGTGCGCAATGGTGAATACGTCGCGCAGAACGTCTTGCTTGTAGTTGAGCAGAATGTAGGGTTCGCCAACGTAGCTTCCGGCAGAAAACGCGCCCGATCGCTTGCCCTTGTTTTCGTAGCGATCTACCCAACCGCCAAGCAGTCCGCGGCGCAGCACGCCGGTATACTCATCTCCCAGCGGAGCCAGCGATTCGATCACCATATCCACCGCTTGCTCGTAGCTGTGTATGACGCTGAGGTCAGCTACCAGTGGTACCCGCGTGTCCCAGAGGTGCAGTTCATCAAGCTGCAACAGCCTGCGGCGCAGATCGTAGTATTGGTGCAGGGCCGGCAGACTTTCGCGGACCGTTGCTATCAGGTTGTCGTAGACCGATTCGGCCACATCGTCGGCAAACAGTGCCGCTGCGCGTGCCGAACGGTAGTTACGCACACGCGCCGAGTAGATGTCCAGCTGCACACTTCCGGCGTAGAGACTGGCCAGGGTGTTCTTGTGCCCGTCGTAACCAGCCATGAACTGTTTCCAGGCGCGCCGGCGGACGTCGCGGTTGGGATGCAGCATCAGTGAAGAAAAGGTGGACTGCGTTATCGTACGCCGGCCTTCCGGTGTCGCGATGGTGCCGAAGTTCATATCAACGTCGGTCAGCGCGCCAAAGCTGCGGCGGGCGGTCTGATTGGCCTCCTGCTGCATCGCCAGCAGTTTCTCTTCCCGGGCTGAAAGAACGTGCGGCTTGAATCTGCGGATCTTGCGCAGGCTGATGCGGTAGTCAGCCAGCAGCGGGTCAGCCAGGAACTGCTCCATTGTCTCGTCCGGGATAGCCTGAATCTCGGGATTCTGGTAACTCGCTGCTGCATCGGCTTCGGTTGCGGCCTGCAGGAAACGTGACCAGCGGCGCTGGCGCTCGCTGTCGCCGGCGTCCTCGGTAGTGCGCAGGTGCGCGTAGTATCCCAGCCGTTCCTCCTGAATACCCAACTCGGTCATGAACTCGAGGCAGTCCCGCAGTGCGGCCGCAGACTGTCCTAACGTGCCGCTGAACTCCGCTATGCGAGGAATCCTGCCACGGAAGAGCTCGAAGTCTGCTTCCCAGGCCTGATCGCTGCCATAAAGCGTGTTCAGATTCCACTGGTGCTCGCGTGGCACCTGTTCCCGTGTTGGTATCTGCGCTGTAGTGTTGCCCATTGCGTGTTTGCCTCCGCGCTTGGTGTATTGTGCTACAACCTATGAACCGCCGGCACCAAAGTCAAGCCCGGTTCCATCTGAGCGTGTAACTGCTGCGGGAGGCATTGCTCGATACGTCTTGACGAATAGCCGGTGGCGTGCTATCCCATCTCAATGAACCCATGGCACGATGTTGCGGGCGACCGGATCACGCCTGAGAATTTCCTGGCGGTTATTGAAATACCCAAGGGAAGCAAGAAGAAGTACGAGCTGGACAAGGATACCGGGTTCATCAAACTGGACCGGATTCTGTTCACCTCGACGCACTACCCCGCCAATTACGGCTTCATCCCGCGTACCCTGGCAGATGATCACGATCCACTGGACGTTCTGGTGCTCTGTTCAGAAACCCTTGATCCGTTGACGATGGTGGAGTGTTACCCGATTGGTGTGGTCAAAATGGTCGACAACCAGGAAGTTGACGAGAAGATCATTGCCGTACCGTTCCACGATCCGGTGTTTTCCGGTTATCGCGATGTTTCAACGCTGCCGCAGCACATCATGCACGAGATATCGCACTTCTTCGAAGTCTACAAGGCGTTGGAGCACTCCGAGACGTCGGTCAAGATGGTGGTGGATCGGGAGAAGGCGCTGGCAATCATCAAGCGCTCGATCGAGGTCTACGCTGAAGAGTATCCCGCCAAGCCCCGGCGCCGCAGCAAGAAGTCGGGCTCCGATGCGACACCCAGGACCGCTGCTTCCAGGAGTGCCTCGGCGGCCAAAGCGCGAAACACAGCTTCACGTAAGTCCGCTGACTCGTAGTTTCCGGGTTCACTGCAGCGCAAGTTGCTGCCGCAGCTTGCGCTTGGCGTAATAGAGCGATGAATCAACGGTCCCCTTTGGTATTCCGGTAACCTCCGATATCTCGAGGTTGGTGGGCGCGTGCGGAACCCGCGACAGCTGGCAACGCACTCGCGCAAGGCGCTGCTGCATTAGCTGCAGCTCCTGGTACAGCTGTCTGCGATTCTCCTCGTCGCTGCACTCGGATAGCTGATGGTGGATGCCGTATACCGTTACATAGAGTCGGTTGCGCCTGGTAACCAGTTCCTCGCTGCGTGAGCGGCGGCAGATAAGGCGCAACCGCAGCCGCAGCCAGCACTCGCGCAGCCATTGTACGTCGCAGCTTAGCGCAAGTGCAATCAGCGGCAGCTCGGCTTCGCGTACGTAGAGGCACGCTTTGAGCACAATGATCAGTAAGCGGCGCCGGTCGGTCTCGGAACGGGGATTCCTGATGCGAGGTTTTTGTGGCGCCAACGGTGCGGCAAACGGCGGTGCAGCCTGATGCAGCGTCAGTCCGGTATCTTCGCGCAATACGGTGTCGGTCCAGAGCAGCGGGCGCAACGCTACGCGGACACGCTCGCAGGAGTGGTCACGACGGCGCAGGTAGGTGCGCAGCTGCCATTTCAGGTTGGCCAGCAGATACGCCTCGAACGAGATCCCACGGTAGCAGAAGCGTTTGACAACGGTGTTGATCCGCGCCTGGAAGAAGAGCAGAAAATCTCCGCAATCGTCCTCGGTGCAGCGGCTGTTGCGCTGCGGGAAGCGATAAACGATGGTCGTGATCTGCGCGTAGACCATCGCAAAATCTGTTCCTGAAATCTGATAGCGAACCACCCGGCGCGTCAAATCGTCCATCGCACGCTCCTCACCTCCGTGTATTGGTTTCCAGCAGGGATATGTGCTGTGCAAGAGGTGTGCCACAAATCTGCGCGAGCGCCGAGGTAAAGTGGTGGCTGAGAGGTGATTCTTTACGCTGGTTTACAATTCAATCGACCGTGCCCGAGACTGCAGCTGGTGCGTTTCCATGCACTTATGATGTGAATTCGATGTTCTCGAGCAGGGCCGTGATGGTACCGATAGCCTCGTCCAATGGCGCGCTGATCTGGCATCCGGCCGCCGCGCGGTGCCCACCACCGCCCAGCTCCTTGGCCAGCGAGCCGACATCGGTTCCATCCTGGGATCGGAAGCTGACACTGCAGGTCTCGGTAGTTTCCGCTCGTAGCAGCGCAACCACCCGGCAGCGCTCGGTTCCCATCAGCAATTGGTAAAGCAGATCGCTGTCACGGTTGTGCTTGCCGTAGTACGCTACGTCATCGAGAGTTTCGTAGGTCAGCAGGCAGCGTCCGTCATTGTGTTCCTGTGCGCGCGTTATCAGCTCTGCCAACAGACGGCGCGACTGCAGGCTCTTGCCACCAAACATGCGGTTGTACACCTCTTTGAGCGGCGCTCCCGCGTCAACCATCCTGCCGGCCGCGGCCAGCGCGCTTCCCTGACCTGGGCCAACGTGACGAAAGAAGCCAGTGTCGGTGCACAGCCCGAAAAGCAGAAGCCGCGCTTCATCGGCGTTGAGCGTGTACCCTGCGGTCTCCATGATCGTATGGATGAGCAGCGTAGTTGAGGCTGCTGTGGCTTCGATGTAGCGCAGGTCGCCGAACGGGTCCCCGTTGCTGTGATGGTCAATGACCAGGCAGGGCATCTGAGCTACAACCTGGTCGAACGGCTCGATACGCTGCAAAGTCGAGCAATCGAGCACAACCGCTGCGGCGCTCGGATCAAGCTCCGGCGGAGGTTCGGTTATGAACTGTTCGCGATAGCTCTGGATCTCAACCCGGATGAACGGTCCAGGATTGAAATGATGTACCGTCTTGCCGGCGCTCTCGAGCATACGGCCGAGTGCTGCACTGGAGGTAAGGCAGTCTCCGTCGGGTTCCAGGTGGGAAAACAGCCAGTACGTTGAATAGTGCCGCAGGAACTGCAGAACCTGCGCAGGCGGCGCGGAGATAGGCATGTGCTGGCCGATGTTAGTAACGGATGTTGAACGTATCCGTATCGAACCGCTGTCTGACTTCTTCGCTGTCGCGCAGACTGACCCACGACGGGTGGCCCTGATCGCGATGCACGTAGAGGCGCACGTGGGAGAACTCGCCGTCTCGATAGACTACATTCATATAGGGCACGCTGCGTGAATTGGCGTAGACTATCTCTGCCTGCCCGGCGGGAGTGAACCACGAGTAGGGGATATATACCTGACCGAGACGGAAATTGCTGCGATTATAATCCACCCGATAGCCGAGGCTGTGGGTATGAATGCGCTCAATGAACACGGTCTGGAGATAGAACTGCGGCCTTTCGGCGAACACGGGAGCCACAACTACCGCTGTCAGCGCGATGAAGAGACCGAGCACCAGAAATCGCTTAATCCGTATCACTGTCTCCCTCCTGAGACGTCCTGTTGAGACTCTCAGGCCATAGTATACGTTCTTTGTGACCAAAATGCAATCTTCAGTCGTCGCTACCGCAGCAGCGTGCCTATCATCAGCGCCTTGATAGTGTGTTTGCGGTTCTCAGCCTGGTCCCAGATACGTGACTGTGGTCCGTCCATAACCTCGGCTGTCACCTCGTTGCCGCGTACCGCCGGCAGACAGTGCAGGAAGATGGTTCCCGCTTTGCCGGTGCTGCGCATCATCTCGACTGTCACGCGATACGGTGCCAGCAGTTCCAGCCGTTCGGCCTTCTGTTGTTCCTCTCCCATGGACACCCAGACATCAGTATAGATCGCGTCGCTTTGCGGCACTACCTCGGCGGGATCGGTGCTGATCAGAATCCTGCTGCCGCTGTCTTCGCTGTAGCTTCTGGCTTGCTGCACCGTGTCACGGTCCGGTTGCAGCGACTGCGGCGCCGCTACCGAGAAGTGCGCACCGACTTTGGCACAGCCGATCATCAGTGACCGCGCTACGTTGTTGCGTCCATCGCCAACGTAGGTGATTGACTTACCGGCCAGTCCGCCGGTTGCTTCGCGCAGGGTCTGCAGATCGGCCAGTACCTGTGTCGGGTGATAGAGATCGGTCAAGCCGTTGTAGACCGGAACACCGGAGCACTCGGCAAAGGTTTCAACCACATTCTGATCGAATCCGCGAAACTCGATGGCGTCGAACATGCGGCCCAGCACGCGCGCTGTATCTTCTACGGTCTCCTTGACCCCCAGGTGGATATCGTTGGAGGAGAGGAAGACCGGATGACCGCCCTCTTCGCCAAAGGCCGTCTCAAAGGCACAGCGCGTTCGAGTGGAGAGCTTCTCGAACAGCATGGCGATGGTCCGGCCACGGAACCGCTGCTGTATGTCACCTCGCCGACGCTCGGTCTTGACCCGGTCTGCAAGGTCCAGCAGATAGAGTATCTCTTGCTGCGAAAAGTGTTTCAGGGTGAGTAGTGACCGCCCGTGCAGATTCACCGCCATGGTATGCTCCTTGCTCTCCAGTTATTGTATTGCCGCACTATAGCACACGCTGTGATATTCATTAAGAGGGAATCAGCCGCTGTTGCGTGTGAACGTCAGTAACTGCGGATCTCAAACAGATCAATCGGGAAAATGATTCGCAACGCGTCCATTACCGATGTGGCAAACTGGAAACTGATAACGCTGGTGACCTCTTCCGGGAGCTCTTCGGTGTCGCTGCGATTGGCTTCCGGCAGCAGTACGTTGAGTATCCCGCCGCGGTGAGCGGCCAACACCTTCTCCTTGACGCCGCCGATCTGCAGCAGGCGACCGGTGAGCGTGATCTCGCCGGTCATCGCAAAGTCCGGTTGCACGGCGATACCGCTGAACGCCGACACCATAGCCGCGGCGATGGTGATGCCGGCCGAAGGTCCGTCTTTGGGAATAGCACCCTCGGGAACATGAACGTGAATGTCTTTATCCTCAAAAAGGTTGGCCGGCAGTCGGAACCGTTGGCTGTACGAACGCACAAACGAGAAGGCCGCGTAGGCGCTCTCCTTCATCACATCGCCCATACTCCCGGTCAGGCGCAGGTTGCCGGATCCAGCAAACACCGCGCACTCTACCGGCAGGGTTCTTCCGCCGAGTTCGGTCCACGCCAGACCGTTTACCACCCCGGCACGGGTTTCGCGGTAGAGCAGATCATTGTGAACGCGGCGTTTGCCGAGGTGTTTGACCACGCTGCGTGCGGTGACAGTCTTGCGCATCGGCTTATAGAGCGCAAAGGTCATACGTGGTTCGCGCGGGAGCTCTGCGCCGGCTGGGGCAGTTTCGCTATCCTGCAGCCGGCTTTCGATAAGCGGTTGTTCTTCGGAGGTGTCGACTACCGCACTCAGGCCCGCCGGTGGCGTCTCCAGCGGGCGGGTTTCGGTTGATCCGGCGGCAGCAGCCGCGGGTTCCTGTTCTCGCGGCTGCTGCCGGCGGCCTTCGGCAATTGGCAGTGGCGGACGGAATCCGCGGCCGGCTGTCTCACGCGCTATCTTGCGCACCACAGTGGCAATTTCCCGCTCCAGGTTGCGTACGCCCGATTCCATAGTGTAATCGCGAATAATTGTTGAGATAGCCTCGGCGCGGAAGCGAACATCGAGCCAGGAAAGCCCGTTGGCTTCGAGCTGTTTGGGGATCAGAAAGCGTTCGGCGATGCGCAGTTTCTCAAACTCGGTGTATCCGGGAATCTCGATTACTTCCATCCGGTCACGCAGCGCGTAGGGTATAGTGTGCAGCGAGTTGGCGGTGGTGATAAAGATTACGTCCGAGAGGTCAAACGGAACCTCGATGTAGTGATCAACAAACGCCGAGTTCTGCTCGGGATCCAGGACCTCGAGCAGCGCCGAGGCGGGATCGCCGCGGAAATCGGTACCGAGTTTGTCGACCTCATCGAGCAGGAAGACCGGGTTACGCGTTGCAGCTTTGCGCATCGACTGCATGATCTTGCCCGGCAGTGCCCCAACATAGGTACGGCGATGTCCGCGGATCTCGGCCTCATCGCGAACTCCCCCCAGAGAAATGCGCACAAACGACCGTGACAGGCAGTGAGCCAGCGACTGGGCCAGCGAGGTCTTGCCGGTGCCTGGAGGCCCTACAAAGCAGAGAATCGGACCGCGCTGCTTGTCGGTCAGCTGGCGCACAGCGATGTAATCAAGAATCCTCTGCTTGGGCTTCTCCATGGCGTAGTGCTCGGCCTCAAGGATTGCGCCGGCATCGGCCAGATCGGTCTGGTCATCGCTCTTGACGGTCCACGGCAGATCGAGCAGCCAGTCCAGGTAGGTTCGTACAATGCCGGCTTCCGGCGATATCGGCTGCAGCTTCTTCAGCCGATCGGTCTCCTTGTGCACGCGCGCCTGCACGCTCTCGGGTAGTTCGTGCTCTTCCAGACGGCGCAGAATCTCGGCGGCACCGGACGGATCTTCCTCTTCGCGTCCCAGCTCGCGGTGGATCTCCTTCATCTGCTCGTTGAGAAAGTAGTCTTTCTGGCCTTTCTCCAGGCGCTTACGGACCCGAACCGAGATCTGTTTCTTCAGGTCCAGCACCTCGTTCTCAGACTCCAGCGCCACTACCAGTTCCTGCATGCGTTTAACCGGATCGGTCTCCTGCAGCAGCGTAAGCTTGCGCTCGGCAGGAATTGTGGTGTGTCCACAGATGACATCCACCAGCTTGTGCGGATCATCGGTGCGCCCCACGGTGAGCGTCACTTCAGCCGGGATCTTCTTGTGAAGCGATGCGAAGCGCGAGAACGAATCACGCAGAGTCCGGACCAGGTTCTGTATTTCGGGGGAGGACTGCCAGCGAGTCTCCAGCGGCTCAACACGTGCGCGCAGGTGCTTGCGTTCGGTGGTGAAGCCCTGTATGCGGCAGCGCTGCTTGCCTTCCACCAGGATGCGCAGGGCTCCGTCGGGCAGCTTCATAATCTGCAGTACCGTTGCCACGGTGCCGAAGCGCAGCAGCTCTTTCTCTGTTGGCTCGCCGGTCTGCGAGGTCTGCACGCAGAGCACCACCTGGCGGTCTTTGGCCATTGCCTCTTCAATCGCGGCGGTGGAAGAGGCCCGGCCGGACAACACCGGCGCAACGGTATGCGGGAAAACTACCGTCTCCTTCAGAGGAACTACCGGGTACTCCGGCGCTTTGCTCCGCTGGAGGCCAATTTTCATGCGGACTTCTTATCGTACTCTATCGTTGGTTTTTCGTCGTTCGCAATGACATCGCGCGTAATGATGACGCGCTTTTTGCCCTTGAGCGAAGGAATATCAAACATGATATCGACCATGACGTTTTCTACGATCGATCGCAGCCCACGAGCCCCGGTCTTGCGTCCAAGCGCCTGTTCGGCAATCGCTTTGACCGCCTCATCATCGAATATCAGGTCGACATCGTCCAGCTTCAACGACGCCACATATTGCTTGAGAATCGAGTTCTTTGGTTCGCGCACAATGCGGACCAGATCATCCATATCGAGATCGCGCAGTGTGACGTGAATTGGCAGCCGTCCGACAAACTCCGGAATCAGTCCAAACTTGATCAGGTCATCCGGGTGCAGGTGGCTGTAGAGCTCCTCGAGGTTCTTGTCGCGCGTAGCCTTGACGTCCGCGCCAAACCCCATAGGATGCTGCGATACTCGTGACTCGATAATGCGGTCAATCCCGACAAAGGCTCCACCGCAGATGAACAGGATATTACTGGTATCGATCTTGATCATCTCCTGGCTGGGGTGCTTGCGTCCGCCCTGCGGCGGAACCGAGGCTACCGTGCCTTCAATGATCTTCAGCAGCGCCTGCTGTACTCCCTCACCGGAAACGTCGCGCGTGATCGAGACGTTCTCACCCTTGCGCGAGATCTTGTCTATCTCGTCGATGTAGATGATGCCGCGTTCGGCCGCCGCTACGCTGTTGCCGGCTGCCTGGTAGAGCTTGAGCAGGATGTTCTCGACGTCCTCTCCTACGTAGCCGGCCTCGGTCAGCGTAGTGGCGTCGGCAATCGCAAACGGAACGCGCAGCTTGTCGGCCAGGGTCTTTGCCAGCAGTGTCTTGCCGGTGCCGGTTGGACCGATCATCATGACGTTGGACTTTTCGATCTCGATGCCGTCCTGTAGTCTGCCGCGCTGGGTAATACGCTTGTAGTGGTTGTAGACGGCTACCGAGAGCACCCGCTTGGATTTCTCCTGACCAACGACGTAGAGATCGAGGTACTGCTTTATCTCGTGGGGATTGGGAATGTCATCCATGAACTCGGCGGTGATGACATCGTCTTCATCGTCGAGAATCTTCTTGCAGACGTGGACGCACTCGTCACAGATGTAGACTCCCGGTCCTTCGATCAAGCGCCGGGCAAAATCGGCGTTCTTGCCACAAAACGAACACGCCTTGGCATTCTCATTTTTTTGCTTGCTCATCGTTCCCTCGTACCAGCACTCGGTCTACGAGCCCATAGTCTACACTTTCGGCGGCAGACATGAAATAGTCGCGCTCGAGGTCATGTGCGATGACGTCTTCGCTCTTGCCGGTGTGTTGTGCAAAATAGCCGATGATGAGTTTCTTGAGGCGTACGATCTCGCGGGCCTGGATACCGATATCGGTGGCCTGGCCCTGCACGCCGCCCCACGGCTGATGGATCAGGATCCGCGAAGAGGGCAGGGCAAGGCGCTTGGTCGGGGCTCCGCACGCCAGCAGCATCGCCGCCATGCTGGCGGCCTGTCCCATGCAGATGGTCTGCAGATCGGGCTTGATGTACTGCATGGTATCGTAGATAGCCAGACCGGCGGTGACCGACCCACCGGGTGAGTTTATGTAGAGGTTGATATCCTTCTCCGGATCCTGACTCTCGAGAAAGAGCATCTGCGCCACAACCAGATCGGCGGTGGCGTCATTGATCGGGCCATCGAGAAAGATAATACGGTCTTTGAGCAGACGCGAGAAGATATCGTACGAACGCTCGCCGACGCCTGTTTGCTCAACGACAATGGGGACCAGGTTGTTCATCTGTTCGTTCATAGTTGTTCCTGTGTACGCCCCAATTTACGCATTTCGGCCGACCACGTCCAGAAATTTCCGCTTGGCACCCTTCTTGATCTTTGACTGGGCAAACAGCTTGTCGAACAGGCGCTCCTCTTTGATGCTGTCGCGCAGGTACTCCAGCATCCCCTGCTTCTGATAGTACTCCTTGGCTTCCTCGAAGCTCATAGAGCTCGACTCGGCCTGTTCCTGCAACCGTGCATCCACGTCTTCATCGCTGACGTCGATCTGTTCGGCTTCGATGATCTTGTTGATCAGCAGCCGCCCCTTGAGCGCCTTTTCGGCTTCCGGCCGCCACTCCTGAAACAGGTCCTCGGGCGATCGGCCCTGCTGCTGCAGCAACTGTACCACCTGGCTCTCGGGTACACCAAAACGGCTGACAAAGTTACGCCAGCTCGACTGCAGCTCGGCGGCCACCATCGACTCCGGCGGTGTAACCTGCGAGTTCTCGATTATCTGCTCTACCAGCGCATCGGCCTTGGACTGCCGAACGTGCGACTTGACGGTCTCTTCCAGGCGGCTCCTGATGTCCTTCTTCAGGTCATCGAGGCTCTCGTATTTGTCGCTGATGTCCTGAGCCAGCTCGTCATCGATTTCGGGCAGCTGGCGCTCCTTGACCGCTTTGACCAGCACCCCGATCTTGCGCGTGGTACCGCGCAGTTCCTCGATTTCGGCATCTTCGGGGTAGCTCTTTTCGATGACCGTCTGCTCGCCCTTCTTGAGGCCGATCACTTCATCGTCAATCTTGTAGTAGTTGTAGCCGCTACCAACGGTAAAGACAAAATCTTCGCGCTTGCTGCCCTCCAGCGGGTTGCCGTCCTGGTCGATCTCCCAGTAGTCGATGGTTACGATGTTGTCCCGGGCAACCACGCCGTCCTCTTTGTCAATGACAACCGAGTTCTGCTCCTGCAGCGCTGTGAGCTCGCGCTCGAGATCCTCCTTACCGATCTGCACCTGCGGTTCTTCAATCTCGAGGCCGGTATAGGTGCCTAGCGTGATCTCGGGAAACACGTCGTAGCGCACAGCGTAGCTGAAATCCTTGTCCAGCTCAAAGTCCAGTTCGCCGTCCAGCTCGGGTTGAGCAAACGACAACGGCTTCTCATCAACCTGCTCGATGGCTTGCTTGAGGCTCTCTTCGAGCACGCGCTGCATGGTCTCGGACTTCAGGCCGTCGCCAAACTTGCGCTCCATGACCTCGCGCGGCACTTTGCCCTTGCGGAATCCTTTGATCTGCGCTGACTTGCTGTATTCGTCCAGCAGCTTATCGTATTCCTGGCGCACGCTCTGCTGGTCTACGGTAACGGTGAGCTTTGCCACCGAATTTTCAAGGCGTTCGACTTTCTTGTCAGAAACCATTTTGCACGACCTCACTGTTGGAATCGGCCTTGGTCTGGAACACCCGGGGTGCACCGAACAGCCGGTTTATAAAAAAAGCGATCCGGAAGATCCAGATCGCCTGTGTAATGGAGAGCGGGAGACGGGATTTGAACCCGCGACATCCACCTTGGCAAGGTGGAGCTC
>REDW01000046.1 GCA_007693325.1 Spirochaetaceae bacterium | reverse complement strand
GGCAGACGCACACCACGCGCACCTTTGAGCGCTTCATCGACGCCGTGCTGGCCTCTGATGCCGACTACCGTGAGCCGGGCAGAGGTGAGCAGGTGGTGTTCTCCGAGCTGTTGATCAGCGTGCTGCACCCGCGCGCTTCGGCCGCGGATTACGACGGCCACCTGCACGATATGAACATCGTGGTGCGCGCCGAGTACGGCGACTTCTCGGTGCTGCTCACCGGCGACGCCGAGGCTGAGCTCGAGCACCGTCTGATCGCCGCCGGAGTGGAGCTTGGCTCAACGGTGCTGAAGCTCGGCCACCACGGATCGCGCACCTCATCCTCGGCGGCATTTCTGCAAGCGGTGGATCCCGAAGTGGTGGTCTACCAGGCCGGCATCGACAACCGCTACGGACACCCGCATCCGGAGGTACTGCTGCGCGTACAGCGGCTGTTGAACGCCGATATCTACGGTACCGATCTGCATGGAAGCGTAGTTATTACTACCGATGGACTGAACTACCAGGTCTCAACCACCACAGCATCGGACGCGATTGCTGCCGCCTGCATCGATATCAACAGCGCCGCGCTGGAAGAACTGACGCGGATCGTGCACATCGGTCCCGAGCGCGCGCGGCAGCTGATCGAGCTCAGACCGTTTGACTCTACCTCCGCGCTGCGACGCATCCACGGCATCGGCGCCGCGCGCCTGAAAGACATCCTCGAGCAGGGGCTGGTCTGCCCGATCGAGTGAGCCGCCGGCGCGTCGCCGGGCCGGCGGCCCGGCCGGCTACAGATCAAATCCGTAGCCGCCGAAGATGTTGACGCTGTTGATGCGCGTGTTGTCGTTGTCAAAGATGTCGGTGAAGGTGCGGTTGTAGCGTACCTCCACGTTGATGGCGCCGGGACCAACGCTATGCTCGTAGCCTGCGCCGAAGGTGGCGCTGAAGACAAAGCGGTTGTCTGGAGCATCCGACACACTTACGGAGAAGCCGTCGCCTTTCTCCTGGTAGTCTACATCTCCGAGCAGAAAAGCCGGAGTGGGGCCGATCAGGCCGTAGAGCGCCCCCTGCCGGCCTACCGCTGCCTTGGGTTTGAGCAGTAACGGCAACTTGAGTGCGGTGGCTTTGACCGATCCGTCAATCGACACCCCGAAAGCTCTGTAACTGTAGGCGCCGCCGATTCTGCCGAGCAACAGCTCCGGCTGAACCGACAGGCCGGGACCAAGCGGAATGTCAACAAAGAGGCCGCCGATGAAGCCGATGTTGGCGTCATTGCTGACGCTGCTGACGTCAGGGTCTGTAGCCAACCAGTCCAGTGCGTCGTCCCAGTCCGAGCCGCTGAACCAGCTCAGGTTGAGCGCCGCCTTGACGCCAAGGCGAACCTCCTGCGCGTGCGCAGAAGGGACGGCAAGGGTTGTGAGCACAACCGTAACGCCGAAAGCAATGACCATAGCCGCTGTGCGGTGGTTTTGCAGTTTCATCATAGTAAACCTCCGTCAGAATGTGATGTACGGCACTATTGCAAGAGGCGTGCCGACCGGCACAACCGGTCATGTCGAAGGCTGGTAATCCCGCGTAAGCAGGAACTTGAAGCGTGCAGCACCCTCGATGCAGCTGCCCGATGCGGGGCCATTGGGTACTACAGCGTAACCGCAGTTTCGCCGGTGCGTAACCGGAGACACATCCAGCGGTAGCTCACCGGCATAAGTCGAGTGCCCGGCCGTTCCGAACGGCGGCAAACGCAGCCGGAAGACCCGCTTTGAGGGCAAATCGCACCGTTTCGCGCTGTAGTCAGCTCAATTTCGGTTGGGGCGTCCGGCACGGCACGCGGTTTGCAGAGTGTTGGTATGCTCGACTATAGTGGAAGCACTATGACAAACCAACCGCGCGTATTGCTGTCGTTTGTGGGCTATCGCGATCCCTACCCCAGGGGAACCGAAGAGAACGGACCGCTGCTGTCGCTGCTGGAAGCGATGCAGTTTGACCGGGTGGTGCTGTTCTGCACCGGCAGCGACTACCTCGAGCGTGCCCGCAGCGTGCAGGAGATCACCGCCGTGCACAGCGCCGGTGTGGGCTTCTCTTTTGTCAACCTCGAGCTGCAGTCGGTAATCGACTACGAGGAGATCTACCTGGCGCTGCGCCGCGCAACTGAGCAACTGCTGCACGGAATCAGCCACCGCAGTCCGCAACTGTTTGTGCTGCTGGACCCCGGCACGCCGCAGATGCAGACCAGCTGGTTTCTGCTGGTCCGTTCCGGGCAGCTGGAAGCAACGCTGTTGCAGGGTGTTCCGCCGCGCTTTGCCGGCGGAGTCTACAAGGTTAAAGAGGTGCGATTCGAAGAGACCCGGTTGCCCGAGGTGCGCGCCGCGGCGCCACAGGCGGCCACCGATCCACCTCTGCCGCGGCAGCTGAACGCGCAGCGGCAGGCAGAAACGCAGCAGGCAACGGCGGACAGCTGGATCAACAGTGGCGGTCCGCAGATCGTCGGCCGTGCCTCGATATTCAGACAACTGCTGGAATCCGCCTCGCGCGTTGCGCAGTACGATGTCTCGGTACTGATCCGCGGTGAGACCGGCTCGGGCAAGGGGCTGCTGGCACGGCTGATTCACCAGCACAGCGGGCGCTCGGGCGGTGCATTCCTGGCGCTCAACTGCTCGGCGATCACCGCCAGCCTGGCCGAGAGCGAGCTGTTCGGCCATGCAAAGGGCGCCTTCACCGGTGCAACCAGCGACCGCCTCGGGCAGTTCCGCGCCGCCGAGGGAGGCACGGTATTTCTGGACGAGATCGGTGACCTGCCGCTGGAACTGCAGCCCAAGTTACTGCGCGTGCTGGAGGAGAAGGTGGTGGTTCCGGTGGGCGAGGAGCGGGTCTACCCGGTGGATGTGCGTATCATCGCCGCCACCAACCGCAACCTGGAAGCGATGATCGAGCGCGCTGAATTCCGCCGTGACCTCTATGAACGGCTCAACCAGACCACGCTGCTGCTGCCGCCGCTGCGCGAGCGCAGCGAGGACATTCCGCCGTTGATCGAGAAGTTCCTGGCCGACTGGAACGCGCGCTACCACGAGAGCAAGTCGCTGTCGCCGGAGGCGTTCGAGCGCCTCTGCGCCTACCCGTGGCCCGGCAACGTGCGCGAGCTGGAAAACGCCGTTATCGCCATGTGCGCCGCCTGCCGCGGCGATGTGGCCGGTGCTGCCCTGCTACCGCCGGCGGTGGCCGCCCACGCCCGCCGCGAGCTGGGACCCGCTGGAGCCGGCGCCGCAACCGAGATAGAGCTTCCGCCCGACGGGCTCAACGTGCGCGCCGTACTCTCGCAGATGGAGCGCTCCTACTACGAGCAGGCGCTGCAACGCGCCGGCGGCAACGCCGAGCAGGCCGCGGCGCTGCTGGGAATCAGCGGCCACGCCTTTCGCAAGGCGATGCGCGAGCGCTTCGGGCAGGAGGATTGATCGATGAATCGAGGGCGGATCAGACGCACAGTGCATTGGACAAGCGCGCCGGCGAGCGTGGCGCTGTTTGCCGCTGCAGGGCCACTGGCTGATGCGGTTGCCTTCAATCCGGCGCTTTGCGCCACCGGCGCGCTGAGTGCAGCCTGGATTCACCTGTTGACCGCATCCGGTTACAGACGGGTTGCCTTCTGGCTGGCCTCAGCCTGTGCCACCATCGTGGTTAGTGCCGCGCTGGGCCTGGGAGGCCTCTCTCTGCCGCGGGTGCACAGCAGCGTTGCGCTGATGGCGGCTGTGGCGGCGTTTGGGGTGGCACGGTTGACCATGCTGCCGGCGATGCTCAACGCACGCCGCTTTGCGGCCGGGTTCGTGGTGCTGCTGTCGGCGTTGCTGTTTCTGCCGGGGCTGTTCGGCTGGGTAGACCCGGGGCAGGACAGCGGGATCAGGTACCAGGGAGAGCTCGACCAATTGATCTCGCTCCTGCACCCGGCCTACCGCTCCTACGGTCCACAGATCGAAGACTACGTCGAAGAGATTGCCGCCGACCGCAGTCTCAGCCGTGAGCAACAGGAGCGTCTGATTGGTGAGCTCAACCGGCAGATAGAGACTCTGCAGAACGACATCGAGCGCTACCAGGCGGTCCAGACCGAGAAGGAGGCCTACGCCGAAGAGGTTGCGAGGCTGCGCCGCAAACTGGAACAGATCGACACCGCGGGCATCCGTGCCGAGGATCTGAGCCGCGTCACCAGCTATCGCGAGGCGGTGCGGCCTGCGGTGCCGCTGGTGCGCGATTTCGCCGTCAAACTGGCCGCCGAGCATCCCGGCACCTACTACAGCGCGCCGGGAAGCAGCATGCCGAGCCGCGAAGGCCTGCTGCAGGTGCTCACCATTCACCGTTACGTCGCGGCGAGCTGGAAGTACGTCAACGATCCGCGTTATATCCGCGGCAACTACTACTCGCCGGCCGATCGCACGATTGCCGCCGGCCTGGTGGGAGACTGTGACGACTTTGCGACGCTGATGGCTTCCGCGGTGGAAGCCGTCGGCGGCCGGGCGCGCATTCTGCACGGAATCTGTGCCGACGGCGCCCACGCCTGGGCCGAAGTCTACATCGGCAACCGTGCGGCGTGGCAGCAGGCCATGAGCGTACTGGGCGCGCGCTATCCCAGACGCCGAATCTCGCACATCACCCCGCAGCATGCAAACGACTACTGGCTGAGTCTCGACTGGCAGGTAGGCGTCTATTCCTGCGGTAACTCGCCGCGGCTGCAGTATCAATCGGGATAGGGGGCAATAATGCTTCGCACCAGCAAAACGGTACTGAACGGCGCGTTCCTGCTGTTCGCCGTCGGCGGTTTCGCTTTGATCTTCTTTGATCAACAGATCGATCATCAATACCTCTTCTTTGCCCCAACCGCGCTGGTGATGTTCTACGCTCTGCTGGTGCACCGCCTGCTGGCCAACTGCTACGAGCAGACCCTGGCCGACCACCACATCGATTCGGTCTATTTCCTCGGCTTTCTGTTCACGCTCGTCTCGCTGATTACGCTCTTCTACCGACTGCAGTCGGGGCTGAACGCCGCCGACGGAAGCGCGCAGATCAGCCAGGCGTTCTATTACGTCGGCGTTTCGGTGAGTACCTCGATTGCCGGGGTGCTGTTCCGCAACATGGCGCGCGGCGCCTGGCTGCGCGACCACCCCGAGGATTCCGACAACCTTGAAAAGAGCTACCAGCTGCTCAAGTCGATTGCCGACAGCTTCTCGGTCAACTACCGCCAGACCTTCGAGCAGATCCAGCTGTTTCTCTCCGAGCGCCGGGAGAGTCTTTCGGTCCTGAGCGACAAGGAGACCGAGTACCTGGCCGCTCTCGAGCGTTTCATCGGCGCTACCAACGGGTTCTCGCACGGCCTTGACCACTCGGGGCGCGAGCTGTCCGCACGCCTGCAGCAGCTCTCCGAACAGCTCGCACTGCACGGCGAGACGGTGGCCGGGTTCACGCAACTGGGCGCCGCGTTCACGCAGACCGCCGCACAGCTGCACACGCAGGCCGAGCGTGCGCCGCTTGCCGCGATCAACCAGGAACTGGAGCAGTTTCACGGCGGCGTCGGCGAGCTCAACCGGGTGCTGGACTCGGTCATTACGCTGCTGGAAGCCAGGGTGGAGCGGGTAGGATGAAGCGATCGCGCTCCGACGTAATGCACTACAGTCTCAGCGAGTTTGCCTTTATCCTGCTCTTTCTGGCCGCCGGAGCGCTGGCTCTGCTCTACGCGCGCTACGCTGCCGCCGAGCAGCTGAACGCCGAGTATCAGAGCCGGATTGCCGAACTGACCGCGGAGATTGATTTTCTGGGTGAGCTGCTGGCCGAAACGCAGTACGGCGTGGTGCCGTGCTGGAGGCGGCCGGACGGCGGCATTCCCGCGGTGGTGGGGACCCTCACCATCCACGCCCCTGGCTCTCTCAGTGCCGAGCGTACGCTTGGCGGCCGAACGCTTGCAATCGAGGCGGCAGACGGCGATAGCAGGGCGGCGCTGATCCGCGCTACGCTGGCAGAGCTCTTTGCCGCCGAACTGGCCTACGCCGATCAGAAGAACTGCTACCTGCGCCTGGTGATCGAGAACCGGACCGACAGCTACGCCCACTACCGCGATCTGACCTCCATCGTGTCGCGCGGCAACCTGGTGGTGGTCAATGAATAGCCGCACCGCCCTGCAGATCACACGCCTGCGCGTGCGCGCCGCCGCGGCCGAGGCCACTCTGGTCCGCAGCGCGCTGCTGGCACGCTGCGCGCTCAATGCGCTGGCCTCGGCGGTAGCCTATCTTGCACTGATTGGCATCTGCCGCCGGCTGCGCCTGAGCGATATTGCGCGCTACCTCTACGGTCTGCCGCAGCCGTTGCTGGAGCTGGCCTGCGGCCTGCGCGCTGCCGGGGACGGTATTGGTAACAGTAGCGCTGCCGGTGACCTGCAAGCCGGCGCCGACGTTGCGCCGGCGCTGCGGCTGCCTGTGGCAAGCGCCGTGGGGCTGCTGCACGATCCGCGGGTGCAACGGCTGCAGCGGCGCGTGGTCAGGGTGATCTTTGAGCGCCGGTTTGCGATCAAGCTGCGCGAAGGCGAGCTCGCGGTGCTGGCCGCGTTTGACTCGGTCAGCTGGCTGGCAGCCGGCCTGATCCGCGCCGCCGGCCCGCACAGCCGCCCGGGAGGCGGAGCGCAGTTCAGCGCGCGTTGCCGGCTGGTCTTTCCGGTCTTCCTGCGCGCGATGCAGCTGCACCTGCGCTACATCAGTGCAGCGGCAGACGGTAGCGGAGCTACCACCGAGGCGAAGGCGCGCCCGGGCATCCGAGACCGGCAGCGCCGGCGCAGGCTCGCGCGGCGCCACGCTGTATCCGCCGACGGATCGATTGCCGGGTCGCTCTATCCGCAGAAGCTGACGGCAGAGCAGCAGCGCGTGCGTGCCGAGTCCGTACGGCTGCGAACATCCGCCATGGTGCGCCGCGCGCGCACAACAGCGCAGCTGGTCTACTTCGGCCACTACCTGCAGGCGCTGAGCCTGCTGACACAGAGCCGCCCGACGCGGCCGGCGCTCGCGCGGCGCACACTGCGGCGGCTGGAACGCATATACGCGAGGCTTTGACGGCCCAAAGGAGACAGAGATGGGAATATGGGTAGAAGAGGATGAAAATGATAATCAGAGCGAACTGCAGCCGATGGAGCGCTACACGCCGCGCGATCTGACCGACAGCAAGGACTTCACCCGCGAGCTGCACAGGATCGACAGCAACCAGACGCTGACGCTGCTTGACAAGTACCGCTACCGCAAGCAGCTGATGCGCGCGGTGTTCAGTGCCAAGCAGAAGGAGATCAGCCACCACCTGGACTCCTTTGAGAACTACCTGCTGGCGCGCAAGGACGTGGAGGGCAAGACCATCACGCTGGAGGCGCAGAAGGCGATCATGTACCTGGAGAAGGAGCAGCTGCAGATGATGAAGGAGATCGGCCTGGCGCACTCCGAGGAGATCTCCAACACCCTGATCAAGGCCGGCCGCATGCTGACCACCAAGCTGATGGAGATCGAATCCAGCGAGATGCTCGACGAGATCAAGAGCATGACGCTCAAGAACGTGCGCCGCGTCTGGGAGAAAACCAGCGACCGCGTGATGAAGAGCGTGGACACCTACATGGACGAGCTTTACGAAAAGGAGCAGCGGCGGTTGCGGTGAGAGTTATTTCGGTCACAGCGGCCTATTCTGGTTCAGCCAAGGACATGGTTGTGTTAGAATCCATATTGAACGGATTGAGGCCCGTATTCCGGGACGGAGAGTCTACGGCGGGAGAAGCGAGCGGCTGTGCGAACAGGGAGAAGGCTTTGGTGACAACAGACTACACAGTGACACCCTATCGTCTCTCGTTCACCTTTGGCGGGCTGCTGATACCGGAGACGCAAGCCGTGCTTGCGCTTTACGCGCAGAGCAACGACTGGCAGACAGTACGTCAGCAAGCCGTGGAACAAGGCGCACTGAAAAAGACGCGCAAATCAGCCGCGTTGCGCTACTTCCGCGAAATCCGCGACCGGCTCGGCGTTGCCTACCAGTGGGAACGAAACGCGCTGCTTCACGGTCCGCAGGGCGATTGTTCGGCAATACTGCTGGCGGTTGCCGCGCGCTATTATCGGGTGATCGGAGATTTTCTGGCGGTGGTAGTGCGCGACCGGTTTCATCACGGGCCCAACGCGCTGGAATCCTACCTTCTGCGCAGCTTCCTGGAAGAGCAGGCAACCAGCCATCCGCAGATCAGCTCGCTTACGCCCTCAACGGCGGACAAGTTGCGCAGCGTAGGGATGCGCATGCTGCGCGAGGCCGCCATTGCCGACGGACCGCGCGAGCCCTACACAATCGTACGGCCGCGGTTGTCCGCCGAGCTTACCGAGCGCTACTGCCGCCACGGAAGCGGCGCGGACCTGGCGCATCTGCTGTTCAGCGACAAGGAGATTGCAGCGTGTCAGTGACGGATCTGGACGCCCTGTTTGAGCGCGTCTATCGCATTGTGAGCGAGCCGCGCTTTCTGGCGCTGCAGGGACTGGGAAACGAAGTACCCTTTTTTATCCAGCCGTACGACGTGCAGCAACAGGTGGAGGTCTACCGGCGCATCACGCAGTTGCGCAGGAGACTGGCGGCCGACGGCAACGAGCCGCTCTTGATAAGCCTCTACGACATTGTGCTGGAGCGATTCACGGTGCGCGGGCAGCTGGAGAAACTCTTTGAGCGCGAAAGTGCAATCGACAAGCAGAAGCTCAAAGCCCGAATGGAAGGCATGCTGAGTCCGGAGAGGGAAATCGCCCCGGCGGTGCGTACGCTGATGGCCGGTTCCGGCGCGCGGCTGGTATTTCTCTACGAGGTGGGCGAAGTGTTCCCCTATCTGCGTACTCACTCGGTGCTCAACAACCTGCATTCAGTGGTGGAGAGGGTGCCGCTGGTGGTCTTCTTCCCGGGCAGCTACGTCAGCTCGGACCGCGACGGCTTCTACCTGAGCCTCTTCGGCAGGTTCAAGAGCGACTACTACCGTGCCTTCCACCTGGAAGAGTATATCGAAAGGGGCAGGATCGATGTCGACGCTTAAAGGGATTCTGAAACGGGACATTACACGCGAGATCGAAGGCGTCATCAAGGCCGACGATGACCGGCGAATCCGCCAGGAGATCGAAGAGTACGTGGTTACCGCCGAGATCCAGAAACGGCTGCAGACGGTCTTCTCCGGTATCAAGGAGGCTATCTCGCGCAGTATCAGCGGCGGCGAGCGCTATCCCTACAACGGGGTCTGGATCTCCGGCTACTTCGGCTCGGGCAAGAGCCATCTGCTCAAGATCCTGGCCCACCTGATGAACAGCGATGCTGACGCGGCGCTGCGCAAGGAGTTTCTCTCCAAGATCGAAGACTCGATCCTGCGCGCCGATGTCGATTCAGCCTTCGCCGTGCCGACACGATCGATTCTGTTCAACATCGACCAGCTCGCCAACTCGGCCGCGGATGACAGCAACGTCATTCTGGAGGTTTTCCAGAAGGTCTTTGACCGCATGCTCGGCTATTACGACGAGAATGCCACGGTGGCCGAACTGGAGCGTGATCTCGATAAACGCGGGGACCTCGCGCGCTTCGCCGAGTTCTACCACAACAGGACCGGCCGGCCGTGGGTAGAGGCGCGCAGCGACGTGATGTTTCTCGAGCGCGACACCTTTGTGGAGGTCTTCTCGGAGTTTCATCAAACCGGCATCGAAGAGGCCGACAAACTGCTGGACCGCTACGAGCAGCAGCGTGTTCTGACCGCCGAGAGCTTTGCCCGGAGGATCAAGCAGTGGCTCGACAGCCAGGAGAAGCCGAACCAGCGCATCAATTTCTTTGTCGACGAGGTAGGGCAGTTTGTCGGCAACAGCCGCCGCCGCATGCTCAACCTGCAGACCGTAGCCGAGACGCTGGCCACGGTGTGCGACAACCGGGCCTGGGTCTTTGTGACCAGCCAGGAAGACCTCGACAGCGTGATAGGGGATGCCGCGCTGCAGCAGCGCAACGATTTCTCGCGCATCACCGCGCGCTTCTATTTCCGCATCGCGCTTACCTCGGCCAACGTTGAAGAGGTGATTCAGAAACGGCTGCTGGACAAGACCGATGAAGGGCGCAAACAGCTCGAGCAGTTCTTCACAAGCGAGCGGGAGTCACTGCGCACGCTGTTCCGTTTCGGCGGCGGCGGCAAAGATATCCAGTTCAAGAGCGCGGAGCACTTTGCCGCGTCGTATCCGTTCATCGCCTACCAGTACGACCTGCTGCAGAAGGCGCTGCGCGGCCTGTCGGATCACAACGCCTTTACCGGGCGGCACGTCTCGCGCGGTGAGCGCTCGATGCTGGAAGTGTTTCAGCACGTCGGCAAGGAGCTTGCCGAGACGCCGCTGTTCCGTTTCGCCTCCTTTGACCGTATGTTCGACGGTATCCGCAATACACTCAAGAGTGGCCTGATCGCGCAGATCAACACCGCCGAGAACGAGTTGGGCGAGGGCGCGGCGCTGCGGGTGCTGAAGACTCTATTGATGGTCAAGTACGTACAGGATTTTCGCGCTACGGTGGACCACCTTGTGGTGCTGATGCTGGAAAGCAGCGATGCCGACACCGCCGAGTTGCGCGCGGAGCTGGAGCGCTCGCTGGCGCTTCTGGAGCACAAGATCTACATCCAGCGCAACGGAGACGCCTACGAGTATCTGACCAACGAAGAGCAGGATGTGGAGGTCGAGATCAAGAACACGCAGGTGGAGTACGGCGCGCAGCGCAGGACCATTGCCGAGGTAATCTTTGAGAAGACTCTCAAGACACGCAAGATCACCTTTGAGGCCAACGGCAACGACTACGGCTTCAGCCGCCTGGTGGACGATGAACAGGTTAGCGCCGGCAGCGGCGATCTGGCGATCCACCTGGTGACCCATCTGCACCCCAACGCGGGTGACACAAAAACCGTACTGAACCAGGCGATGGGCCGCAAGCAGATGGTGGTGATTCTGGAGCCTGACGAACAGACGGCCCAGGACCTGCGCCTTTTTCACCAGACCGACACCTGGCTGCGGCAACAGGGGCCCACCGAAGACCCGACGCGCGCGCGCATTATTGCCGAGAAGCGCGCCGGCAACGACCGCCGCTACCGCCGTCTGACCGAACAGCACCTTCCGGCGCTGCTGGAGTCGGCGCAGCTGTCGGTCTATGACCAGCCGGTGGCGGTCAACAGCCGTGACCGCCGGCAGCGGCTGCTGGAGGGATTCCAGCAACTGGTGACCAGGGCCTACCCCAATCTGCGCATGCTGGCCGAGCGCTATAGCGAGGATCGCCTGCACGAGATTCTTTTTCCCGGAGACGGGAACCGCCTGCTTTCCGGCGAGGCGGTAGACGTCGGCGAGGATGAAGCGGAGCTCCAGATGTGGCTGCGGCGGCGTCACGCCGACGCCAAGCAGGTGGTTGTAGCGGCGGTCAAACAGGAGTTCGGCTCCGGGCAGTACGGCTGGCCGGAATGGGCGGTGCTCTGCCTTATCGCCAAGCTTTTCATGCGCAACGCGGTGGAGCTTGTTTCGGGTTCACGGGTACTCGACGCAACCGAGGTCTATGCGGAGTTGCGCAGTAACCGCGGCCATGAGCGGCTGGTGGTTCGTCCGGCCGAGCAGATCGACGTAGACACGGTCAACCGGCTGAAACGGTTTCATCAGGAGTTCTTTCTGCGCCCCGCCGGCGCCGACGCCGGTAAGGAGCTGGCGATAGAGATCAAGAAGCGGCTGCTTGAGCTTGCACACGAGCTGGAACAGCTGGCACAGCAGGCGCGTGACTTTCCGTTCCTGGCGGAACTGAGTGGTCACGCATCCGAGTTCGCGCGGCTGGCGCGGCTGGAGTGGCAGCAGCTGATAGCAGAGCTGACACAACGGTCGGACGAACTGCTGCGCATCAAGCTGGAAACGGTGGACCCGGCAATCGGCTTCATGAAGAACGACGCTACGCGCGAGGGCTTCCGCAATATCCGGCTCTACCTGGAACGCAACGCGCAGAACCTGCGCGAGCTTCCACTGGACGACAAGACCCGGACGCTCAGCGACTACATCAACGACCCGGCCCCCTATCTGAATAACAGCCCCAGGCGCGCGCGTGAGGCGTTCAGCGAGGTGGCAACGCACGTCACGGCGTTCGTGGAGCAGCGCCGGCAGGATGCCGGTATGCTCATCTCGGCGGAGATCGACAAACTGAAATCCAGCGCGGACTTCGCAAGTCTGCCCGAGAAGGAGCAGCAGCAAATTCTCGAACCGCTAATCAAGCTGCGCGACGAGGAGATCGCCCACGAACATCTGGCGCCGGTTATCGAGCAGAAGGCGCAGATCAGGGCCCGCACGCTGGCCACCGAGGCGCGGCAAGCGGCGCTGAAGCTGGCGCATCCGGAGAAGAAGATCCGCTACGCCACCGAAGCCGAGAAACGCTTCAGCTTTGAAACAGCCGAGCTCTGCAGCGAGGACGATGTCACGCGTTACGCGCAGGCTCTGGAGCGGCACTACAAGAAACTGATTGCAGCGGGCAAACGGGTGAGCCTGTAGGAGCGCGGCCGGTGGTCACAAGATTTGCCGATTTAATCAGCCGGGACGAGGGCAAGACGCTGGAGTTCAAGCGCGACTTGAGCTCTCCGGATGCGGTGATCAGGACAGTGGTGGCGTTTGCCAATACGTCCGGTGGAGTGCTGGTAATCGGTGTCGAGGACGGGACGAAGGCAATCCTGGGGATCGATGCACCG
>REDW01000057.1 GCA_007693325.1 Spirochaetaceae bacterium | reverse complement strand
GTGTCGATATCCAAAGCGCATGCCAGTGCCAGATCGAGGGAACGCATCTTCGCTTCGCCGAGTGATCCAACGAAATCGGTGAGCATCGATTTGGGAAGACTCACCAGGTTGTCGCAATGCACGGCACTCTCATGCTTGAGTCCTTCCCGAGGCCCCACGACAACCTGCGTATCAAGACCGGCGATGGCGGAATAGATCGGGGCACAGATTAGCGTGGAGAACTTTGAATCGATGAGAATCTGGCGGCTCACGATCACAAATGCGCGGCGTCGTTTCGGGTCGGCAATGGAAGGTTTCTTGACGAGGTATACCTCACCGCGGTTCATTTGATGTCCTGGAAATCGATCACGTCCAGCGCTTCTTCGTTCAGTGCGTCCACGTGCCCGTTGATCCGTTCGACTTCCCGTTTCTGCCGCTCCGCTCGTCTGCGGGATCGAAGGTAGTGCCACGCAGCTTCTTCAATCAGGACTGATCGATTTTTCGTATCGGTTTCCTGAGCAATCGCAGCGAGCAGTTCTTCGGAAAGGGTGACCGATGTCTTGACTTTCATACTACCATTATACCACCTACCGGGCGCTCTGTCTGGTGTAATGCACCCCAGCCGGGAGTGCGGGTGGGTCTATTGTACCCCTGGACGATTCGAGCGCAGTATGCTGCTCCGCAGAGCGCACAAAAAAGGCCCCGCGAATGCGGGGCCGTGTGCCGCCGGACAGAATCGAACTGTCGACACGAGGATTTTCAGTCCTCTGCTCTACCGACTGAGCTACAGCGGCACGTAAACAGTGATTACGGTTATATGAGATTCTGATGCAGCTGTCAAGGGCGCAGCGCGCAAAAACCAGGCGCAGGCCGGAGCGTGTGCTCAACGGTTCTGTTTCGATTCCGTCTCGATGACCTCGCGCGATTGCGTACGACTGAAACTGACTGTTTCAAAAAAAGGGGCTTGAAAAAAGTTGAATCTATGCTACAGTAGAACCTGTGCAGGATGACGCTGTCGGGCTTCTCTGCCGGACACCTGCTAAGATACGATTGCACTACGAGGCAGCGGTGTACTGTTGTGTGTTGTCCGGGCCAGAGGGGGCACGGACCAAGGGGGGTATGTGAAAGTTGGAATCAATCTCTTGCTGTGGACCGCAAGTCCTTCGTTCAACGAGCACGAGCATCTCCTCGAAGACCTGAAGCAGTGGGGTTTCGACGCTTTTGAGATCGGCGTCTCCGGGTTGGACGCGGCTGAAATCACCAGGTTTGCCAACAAGGCCGACGCGCTGGGGCTGGACCGGACCGTGCTGGATGTCTTTGTTGCCTCGGATGCCGATACCATCAGTGCGGACGCGGCCAAGCGCAAGAAAGCGGTGCAGATCGTCAAAGAGTGCATCCAGAAAACCGTTGATATCGGTGCAAACGTTTTCAGCGGTCCGATCTATCAGGGACTTCTCAACACTAGCCAGAGCGGGCCGTCTGAAGACGAGTGGAAACGGGCGGTGGACTCTCTGCGAGAGTGCGCGCTGTTTGCACAAGAACGCGGGGTCAAGATCGCCGCCGAGCCGTTGAACCGCTTTGAAGCGTACCTGGTTACATCGGTTGAGCGGGCCTACCAGTTTGCCAGGGATGTCAACGTAGACAGCTTTGGGATACTGGCCGACACGCACCACTCGAACATAGAAGAGTACGATACCGCGCGCGCCTGGAGTGCGGTGGTTGACCGCATCTACAACGTCCACATTTCAGAGAACAATCGCGGTATACCCGGCGAGGGCCACGCCATCACGCCTGAGGTTTTTGAGGTGCTCAAGAAGGGTGGTTACGACGGATACCTGATTATCGAGGCCTTCAACGCCAACGTGCCGGAGATTCTGCCGTTGCTGAGGCTGTGGCGTCCGTTCGTAGAGGACGAATCGATTATTGCCAGAAAGGGACTGGAGTTTATCCGGAGGCACCTGTAGCCGCGCTAGCGTCGTTGATCGCGTGCCGATTGCCCGGAATAGAAATGGGAGAAAAGACATGTCGTCTGACCTGATACTCAAGATGGAAGGCATATGGAAATCGTTTCCAGGGGTTACTGTCTTCGAAAACTTTGACTTTGATCTGCGCAGAGGGGAAATTCACTGCATCTGCGGCGAAAACGGCGCCGGCAAGTCAACACTGATCAAGATTCTCTCCGGCGCCCATCAGCCGGACAGGGGTACCGTCTACTTCAATGGAGAGAAGGTTGAGAGCCTGTCCCCGCGCTCGGCGATGGAGATCGGGATTCAGACCATCTACCAGGAGCACAACTCGTTTCCGCTCTTGAATGTGGTTGAAAACCTCTATACCGGTAATGAGAAGGTCAACGGGATCGTTCTGGACATGAAGACCATGGTCTCCAAGGCCGAAGAGATCCTGAAGCATCTGCACTCCGATCTGTCGCCGTTTGATATTGTGGGCAGGCTGGGAAGCGGCGCGCAGAAGAGCGTTGAGATCGCCAAGGCGCTGCTGCAGGAATCCAAGGTGATCATTCTGGACGAGCCCACGGCATCGTTCACCCAGACCGAGATCGAGCATCTGCTCAACGTGATCAAGAAGCTGGCCCAGAGCGGCATCAGCATTATCTATATCTCGCACCACATCGAAGAAGTCTTCCAGATTGCCGACCGGGTTACCGTAATCCGCGACGGTGTGAACGTTCTCACCGATGACGCCGCCAACCTGAACGAACAGAAGGTGATCTCTGCAATGGTGGGGCGCGATGTGTCGCTGTTCTACGATCGCAAAGAGGTGGCGGTTGGCGAGACGGTGTTTGAGGCGCGCGGATTATCCGGTAACGGTGTCACCGATGTCTCGCTCTATGTGCGCCGCGGTGAGATCCTGGGCATAGCCGGGATGGTTGGCTCCGGTCGTACCGAGCTGGCCGAGCTCTTGTTTGGCTCCAAAGCGGCCGCTGCCGGCGAGGTTCTCATCAATGGAGAGAAGGTTGATCTCAAGTCGCCGCAGTCGGCAATCCTGCACGACATGTGCTTCATTACCGAGGATCGCCAGAACTCGGGCTTGTTTCTCGACCATCCGCTGGACAAGAATATTCCGATTGCCAGCTACGCAAAGACCGCCACGCCATTGGCGCTGCCGCGTGAGGACGAGAAGCTGGCCAGGCACTACGTTGATGCGCTGGCCATTACAACACCGAGCGTGTTTCAGAAGGTGGTCTACCTGTCCGGCGGCAACCAGCAGAAGGTGGTGCTGGCAAAATGGTTTGCCACCGAGGCCGATATCTTCATATTTGATGAGCCGACGCGTGGAATCGACGTCGGCGCCAAAGAAGAAATCTACAAGCTGATGGTGGAAATACTGGAACAGAAGAAAGCTATCATCATGATCTCCTCGGACATGCCCGAGCTGATAGCGATGAGTAACCGGGTGCTGGTGATGCGCAATGGAAGCGTTGCCGGGCAGCTGGACAAGAACGAGGTCAGTGAAGAAAACGTTCTTGCGTATTCAATAGGGGGAAGCTTAAATTGAAAGTCAAAAGGCTGCTGAAGCACGATAATACACCTATTCTGCTGGTTTTTCTGGGTATGCTGGTGGTGGTGGTTCTGATAGAGTGGATCTTTGTCCGCGGTGGCGACTTCGGGCGGGTGGCGTTCCTCAGACCGATGAACGTCTCCAACGTCCTGCTGCAGGTAGCGGTTACCGGCATTCTTGCCATCGGTATGACCCTGGTGATGATATCCGGCGGAATTGATCTGTCGGTGGGGCAGATGGTGTCGTTTCTGGGAACCCTTACCGCCTTCCTGCTGCGCACCGGCACCTGGAACGCCTACAGCGTGGCGCTGTTCATCATAGTACTGGGGGTACTGTGCCAGCTGTTTATGGGATTCATCATCTCGCGCACCACGCTGGAACCCTTCATCATCTCGCTGGGGTTTATGAGTATCTACCGCGGCCTGACCTACCTGATCAGCGGCGGCCGGGAGCTGAGCATTCACGGACAGTTCACCTTTCTGGGGCAGTCGCGGATCAACATCACCCCGCAGCTGCGTCTGGGAATGCCGGTGATAATCTTTCTGCTGCTGATCATCAGCGTGGGGTTGATCCTGAAATACACCAAGTTCGGCCGGCGCGTCTACGCGGTTGGCAACAACGAGAACGCCGCTTTTCTGGCCGGTATCAATGTCCGGGATTTCAAGCTGCTGATCTACGCTATCAACGGACTGCTTATAGCTATTGCCAGCATGACGCTGGCCTCCAGGCTCGGTACGGGCAATCCGCTGATGGGTCAGGGGCGTGAGATTGAGGTCATCGCGGCGGTTGTCGTAGGCGGTACCGCTCTCAGCGGTGGCAAAGGCAATATCTACGGTACATTGATTGGCGCCATGCTGCTGGGCATTATCTCCAATGCGCTCAACATCCTGGGGGTCAGTCCCCACTGGCAGTTTGTCATGCGTGGTGTGGTGATTATCATCGCGGTTGTCATCGGCTATCTGAGCAGCATCGGTACGTTTTCGCTCAAGACGCTGTTCAAGAGCCGCCGGGCGATCGAGCCTGACCCGGTGAACCCGGCGTGATAGAGATTGGTACAAGAAGGAGTGAGTCAGTCCCCATGTGTCTCTGCAACAACAATATCTGCTGAATGCACAGAAGGAGGTGCTCTGGGTAGAATACAGCATAGGAGGCGGCAACGCTGCATAAGTAGGGTGGTAGCTTGCTACCACAAGAGAAAGACAAATGGAGGAGACAAGTGAAAAAGCTATTCTTGATAGTGTTAATGGTAACGGTGCTGTTTGGTACCGTGTGGGCCGGCGGTGGCGCTGAGGCTCCGGAGCCCGAAGTTGAGTTGGAAGGCGAGTTTGCCGGCAAGCATATCGGCTTTGTCAACGCCGGACCGGACGATTACTACGCCCAGTTTGGCGATGCGCTGGTAGCTATCGCGCAGGATTACGGGATTCGGGTAACCGAGCTCAATTCCGACTACAGCCCCGAGCGCGAGCTGGAGAACGTGCAGGACCTGATTGCCGCCGGTGTAGACGCCATCTCGGTTATCACCGCGGGAGCGGCCGGTAGCGCGCAGTCGATCAGGGCAGCCTACGAGGCCGACGTGCCGATTTTCTTCATCGCCGGGAAGCCCGAAGTACTGCCGGGAACCGATCTTACCGGACACGTTACCGACAACTTTGTGATCGCCGGTTACACCGTTGGCCAATGGGTGGCCGAGAATCACCCCGATTCCATCAGTGTGAAGATCCCCGGTTTCCTCGGACAGGGACCTGCTGAGGGACAGATCGTGGGTTACCAGATGGCTCTTGAGGAAGCCGGTATGGAGCCCGCTACTATACTAGCCAGCTCGGAATGGCAGCGGACACTGGCAATACCAATAACGCAGGACCTGGTTGCCTCGGGCCGCGAGTTCGACGTGATCTTTGGTGCCAACGAAGAAACCGTTGCCGGTATCCTGCAGGTGTTCGACGAATGGGGCATCGATGACAAGATCGTGATCTCGGTAAACGGCAAGGAAGAAGGCTGGGAATGGCTGGAACAGGGGCGCATGCACGCAACCACGCCCAACCCGCCGTCACTGAACGCGGACCTGAGCATGCAGCAGATGGTGCGCCATTTCCGTGGCGAACCCTTTGAACAGTATCTGCAGATCATGCCGTTTGACGTGTTGACCGCCGACAACCTCGACGATGCAATTCCATGGAATGCGGAGAACTACATGCGCGGCCGTGCAGCCGGCGAGTTTGAGTGGGACCTGGCGTACTACGAAGAGCAGTACCGAGAGAACCGCGAGATGTTTGAAGAGTTTGACGCAGCGCTGATGGAGTACATGGGGCGCTAAGCAACGCTACGGGGCCTGTCCGCAAGGCGGGCCCGCATTACAAGCCCCCCTTCCGAGGGGGGCTTTTTGATAACGGGAGCGGCCGGGGTTGGTTGTTTGCGGCCGGCACGCAGGAGGGGCAAAGTGGCAAAATTTAGAATCACGGTCAACATGGAGTTTGTCCGCAGTGCAGACCTGGACTTTCGCAGCGGAGTAAAGGTTGCGGCGGATCTGGGCTATTCGTACATCGAGCCCATGGTGCACACCGGCTGGGGACTGCTGAGCGAGGTTGGCTATTTCCACTCGTTCTCGATGGAAGAAGACCCGTTGCTGATGAAAGAGATCTGTGATCAGCACGGTATCAAGGTATCCAGCCTCAGCGGACACAGTCCGCTGATGAAACCGGAGGCTGCGGTTTCACGCTTGACGCGGGCGGTGGTAACCGCGCGGCTGAACGGCGCAGACTTTGTCAACAGCGATGAAATGCTCAAACCGGACTGGATGGACGATGATTTTGCCCACGACGCAATGCGCTACAGTCTGACCAAAGCGGCAATGGTAGCCGCGCGACACAAGGTCTATCTCTGTATCGAGCCGCACGGAATCTACACCAAGACCGCCGATGGCTTGATGAAGATTGTCAACCTGGTGCAGTCACCGTGGATCCAGGTGAACTGGGATACCGGTAACGCCTATCTGGCCGGTCAGGAGGATCCCTACGAGTCGATGCAGAAGGTCAGGGACCGAGTCTACCACATCCACGCCAAGGATATCAGTTTTGAACAGGGTGAGTCCCAGCGCGGCAAGGTCACCGGCACCCCGGTTGGGTGCGCCTGCGGTGAAGGCGTGGTTGACTGGGAGCGCGTGGCGGCTATCCTCGAACCGGTTGACCGTGAGATCTTCCTGAGTGTGGAATGCGGCACCATCGACCAGGCCGAGCGCAGCCGGACGTACCTGGAGAAGACGCTCAAGAAGTGGCTGGTGTAGCTTTTCCTGATCTATTTTCAAAGCGTGGATATAGCGCTACTGTAGAGCAAACCGGTAGAACAGGAAGGTGAACATGAACGCGTACAAGCTTGCACAAGAACGCTATTCGTCGATGGGTGTTGACACTGAGGCGGCACTCAACAAGGCGGCCGAGATACCGATATCGCTGCATTGCTGGCAGGGTGATGACGTGACGGGTTTTGAGGGAGCCTCGCAGCTCACCGGAGGCATACTGGCAACCGGTAACTACCCCGGACGGGCGCGTAACGCGGATGAGCTGCGTGCAGATGCAGAGCGGGCGCTGGAATTGATTCCGGGAAAGAAGCGCTTCAACCTGCACGCCATGTACCTGGAACACGGGGGTAAGCCGGTGGATCGCGACCAGATCCAGCCGCAACACTTCGCCGGCTGGGTCGAATGGGCGCGGTCGCACAACGTTGCTCTGGATTTCAATCCCACATTCTTCTCGCACGCTAAATCGGCGGACGGGTTTACGCTTGCTCACCGCGATGCAGGGATTCGTGATTTCTGGATTGAACACGGGCTGCGCTGCCGTGAGATATCAGCCTACATGGGACGCGAGCTCGGCAGTCCGTGTATGGACAATTTCTGGATCCCGGACGGCTGGAAGGATCTTCCGGCGGACCGGCTGGTTCATCGCCAACTGCTGGTGGATTCGCTGGATCGAATTCTGGCACCCCAGTACGATCCGGGCCATACCCTGGACGCCGTGGAGAGTAAGCTGTTTGGCATTGGGTCGGAGACCTACGTTGTCGGGTCGCACGAGTTTTACCTGGCTTACGCGCTGGCGCGTAACGTTGTGCTTACACTGGATGCGGGGCACTATCATCCCACCGAGTCGGTTGCCGAGAAGATCAGCGCGCTACTGCCGTTTCTGCCGCGGCTGATGCTGCACGTGAGCCGCCCGGTGCGCTGGGACAGCGACCATGTGGTTCTGTTTGACGATGAGACCCGCGCCATCATGCGCGAGATTGCTCGCGCGGATGCGTGGCAGCGTGTTTCGGTAGGGCTGGACTTCTTTGACGCCAGTATCAACCGGGTAGCGGCCTGGGTTATCGGCACCCGCGCGGCGTTCAAGGCGATGCTGTTTGCCCTGCTTGAGCCGCGCAGGCTGGTCATAGCCGCGGAGCAGGAAGGTCGGCTTGCGGATCGGCTCGGTTTGCTGGAAGAGGCCAAGAGCCTGCCGTTTGGAGCGGTCTGGGACGAGTTCTGTGTTCGCAGCGGTACCCCTGCCGGGGCCGAGTGGATGGCCGAAGTAGCCGAGTACGAGCGTTCCGTCCTGCAGAACAGGCAATAGATCTACACTACTATGAGCTCAACGTTGGCTGCGGCAGCGCGTTCGCGGTCGGCGTCTGAGACGCCTGCGTCGGTTATGATTGTGTCTATGTTGTCAAGGCCGCAGAGCAGGATATGACCGCTGGCGCGGAACTTGGAAGAGTCGGCTACCACAACGATGCGGGCAGCGTGGGCAATCATCTGGCGTGCGGTCTGAACTACGCGCCCGTGGGTGTTGGTTATGCCGTGTTCGGTTATGCCGCCTACTCCCATGAACAGGATGTCAGCCGAGTAGTCCGAGAAGAAATCGCGCCCAACCGGGTCAAAGATCAGCTCGGATGATGGGTCGATAATCCCGCCGGCCACTATGGTGTGGCACCCCAACGAGTAGTAGGTCTGGTTTGCAATAGCCAGCGAGTTGGTCACAATGGTCAGGTTCTGCGCGGTGAGAAAGTCGGCGATGTAGTAGGTGGTAGAGCCACCGTCAATGAACAGCGTGTTGCCGTCGTGGCATAATGCTGCGGCTGCCGCGGCTATGCGGCGTTTCTGTACGTCGTTGATGCTGATGCGGGCCCGCAGCGGTGAGCTGTCACCGGTCCAGCGCGCGCGTGTCCACGCTGCGTCGGCATCCAGCCCGGTTGCGGCGGCGGGAACCTGAAGGTACTCGGCTCCGCCACGGACACGCTTAAGGCTTCCGTTGGCGTCCATCCGCTGCAGATCGCGCCGTACGGTTGCCTCCGACGCCGCGGTCAAGGCAACCAGGTCGTGCACGCTGGCAAACCGATTGCGCTGCAGGTGCTGTACGATGACCTCTTCACGTTCGCGTTCCAGCATGGTGTTTGCAGATCCTACCAATCCATCGAGTTGAGCCGCATTATAGCATCACTGCGGCTCATGGCGCTATCAAACAGCGAGGAAGTTCCCGCAACAATGATGTCGGCACCGCTGTCCACCATCGGGGGGATATTTTCCCAGCTTGCGTTACCATCGACTTCAATCAGGAACGCAAGCCCGTGCCGGCTGCGCATGTGCTGCAACTCGCGTATCTTGTCGAGTGTCCACGGTATCAAGCGCTGGCCGGAGTAGCCGGGGTTCACCGTCATGATGCACACCATCTCAACCTCTGCCAGCAGCGGCGCTACAGTTGCCAGCGAGAGCGCAGGATCTACCGCAATTGCGGGCCTGATCCCGGCAGCGCGAATCTGCTGAATGGTACGCACCGGGTGGCGCGAGGTCTCCGGATGAAACGAGATGTAGCGCGGAGCGCAGCCGGTAAACAGTGGCACAAAACGGTCTGCATCCTCAACCATCAGGTGGATGTCCTGCGGGATAGTGCAGGCAGATGCAACCTGCTCGCACAACTGCGGGCTGAGCATCATATTGGGTACGTAGTGGCCGTCCATGACATCCATATGCAGCAGCTCGATACCAGCTTCTTGCAGCGATTGAAGTTCAGCGCCGAGATTTAGCATATCGGCACACATCAGCGAAGGCGCCACGGTGAAGCTGTGTGTCTGCCTGGCCATCTCACGCCCCTTCGTTTGGCTTGACCGCCACTTTGAGCCCCTGGCGCGACTCGTGGTAGGCGTAGGCATCGCGGATCTGCTGCAACGGGAAGCGGCGATGGATATAGCGGTCGCCGCTTACTTTACCGCTGGCCAGCAGATGCACCGCCTGCTTGTGATGCCGCGGTTGCGACCCGTGAGTTCCCATAACGAAGCACTCTTTGTAGTGAATGATGTTGGAGTCAATCGACAGCGGTGGCTCGCCGCGCAGGCCGCCAAAGAGGTTCACGTAGCCGCGGTGCGCTACCATGTGTATGGCATCAACGTGTGATTGAACGGTCCCGGCGGAGGTAATCACGCAGTCTACACCCAGGCCTTTGGTCTCAGCCAACACCGTTTCAACCACGTCTTCCTCTTCGCTTGCAATGTAGCGTACATCGCCTACCATCTCCTGCGCCATCGCCAGCCGCTTCTTTGAGCGCTGGATGCCGAAGACTTTGGTGGCACCATAGGCGTGGGCTACCTGAAGAATCATTACGCCGATTGGCCCGAGGCCAATGACCGCGATGCTCCTGCCCGGTCCAAACTGGGCCAGCTCCAGACCGTGCAGCGCGCACGCCAGAGGTTCTGCCAGCGCGCCGGCCTCAAAGCTGAGCTCATCCGGCAGCCGGGTCATCGGGCCAAAGCGGATCATGTCGGCGTTCAACAGCATGTACTGCGCAAAGCCGCCGGCAAACTCGTGTCCGGTAGCGTAGTCAACAAACTCGGTCTTGCCGGCTACGTTGGTGTTCCAGACCCCCGGGATGTCCGCGCCGATAGCCAGCCGGTCTCCCACGCGCACCGCTTCAACCGCGCTTCCCACCTCTACAACCTCGCCGGAGACCTCGTGTCCGACAATGGTGGGAAACTTGACGCGCTTGTTGCCGTAGCGGAAGATCTTGAGGTCCGATCCGCACACCGCGCAGGTGTCAACCTTCAACAGCGCCTCGCCGGCTGCCACTTTGGGGACGTCGGTCTGACGCACGTTGATGTCTTCAATTCCATCGAGAAAAGCTGCGTTCATCTTCATGCCGCCGATCATAGCACAGGGCCACAGTTTCGTCAATTTCCGGCAAAGACAGTACATTTCGTGCAAGTCCTGCTTGAAACGATCAGCGTGTCGGTGTAGAGTGCACCATTATGCAAGCCATCGTCCTGAAGAGCCAGGGGCAACTGGAGATTGAAGAGCGGCCGCTGCCTGAGCCGTTTGGTCCGCGGCAGGCGCTGGTGCGCGTTGCGGCCACCGGTATCTGTGGTTCGGATATTCCGCGCGCTTTTGACGCCAAGGCGTATCATTATCCGCTGGTTCTCGGCCATGAGCTCGCCGGCGTAGTCGAGGACGCCGCGGATTCCGGTCTGGAAGCAGGCCGCAGGGTGGTGGTCTTTCCACTGTTGCCGCGGCCGGAAGATCCGTTTTCACTGATCGGCGAGTACGCGGTCAGTTCGGGCTACGATTACTACGGATCGCGGCGCGACGGTGGGCTGCAGCACTACCTGTGGGTGCCGCGCGCCAACCTGATCCCGGTACCCGGGCACGTGTCGCTGTCAGAGGCGGCCATGACCGAGCCGGCAGCGGTTTCACTGCACGCGGTGAACAAGGTTCGTGTTGTCTCAGACGCGGTTGCGCTGGTGATCGGTGGTGGACCAATTGGGGTAATGGTGGCTCAATTCCTGCGCATTCGTGGCTGTACGGCCGTCTACGTAGCCGAGCCGGATCAGCGCAAGCGCGCCGTGGTGCAGAGTCTCGGCTTTGAAGCTATCGATCCGGCAACAGAGGACACCGTGGAGTCCATCACCGAGCGCAGCAACGGCCGCGGCGCAGATTGCGTGGTGGAGGCTGTAGGATTACCGGGGACTTTTGAGCAGGCGTTCCGCGCGTGCGCCACCTTTGGCCAGCTGGTGCTGCTGGGCAATCTCGCCGGCAGCCTGACTTTGAATGAGAAGCTGGTCTCGACGATTCTGCGGCGCGAGCTCACGATCTACGGCACCTGGAACAGCAAGGTCACGCCGGCAGGTCACAGCGAGTGGGATGAAGTGCTGCAGCGGATGGGCAAGACCCTGGTAGTGGAGCCGCTGATAAGTCATCGGCTTGCGATCGAAGAGACTCCGGCAATGATGAATGCGATGTACAACCGTACTACCTGGTTCAACAAGGTCATCGTGCAGATGGACGCCGAGCAACAATGAAACCTACAGCTACGCGGCTGCAGACGCTGGAACTGGGGATCAAAAGCGATCCGATCCTGTACCGCTATTCCTACCAATGGTTGTTTGCGCTGATGCGCGAACTGCGGGTTGAGCAGCTGCAGCTGGGCAGCTTTTTTGAGCTCTATCAGCTGGATGATTCGTGGTTCCGCGATCTGCGTCGCAGCGCCGAATCGTACGGTGTGCGCATACGCAGTTGCTTTACCGCGCATCGCGAGCTCGGAGGACTGCTCTGTGAAGATCAGCGGCTGCAGCGAGTTGCACTACGCAACTACCGCCGTTTGATCGAAGTTGCCGCGTTGCTCGGGGCCAATTACTGCGGGTCCAACCCCGGTTCCGTGCTGCGTGACCAGATGCATCAGAAACCGCAGGCGGTCACGCGCTACATAGAAGCTATGCGCGAGCTGTGCGCGTACGCCGCCGGGATTGGACTCAAGGGCCTTACCGCAGAGCCGATGTCGTGTCTGGCGGAGCCGCCGACTACTTCACAGGAGATAGACAACCTGATGCGCGCGTTTCGCGGCAGCGCAGATCACCGCGGGACGGCCACCGCGGTTCCGGTCTACCTGTGCGGTGACATTTCGCACGGCTACGCAGACGCAGAAGGGCGGGTGGTCGAGAGCAATCTGCAGCTGTTTGAAACCGCTATCCCCTATATGTGCGAGTTTCACTTCAAGAATACCGATGAACGCTTCGCTTCGACCTTCGGCTTCAGCGCTGAGGAGCAGCGCCGCGGTATTGTTGACCTGGAGCAGGTTATTGCCTCGATCTGGCACAATCGCAGCCGCTGGCCGGTATCGCGCGTGACCGGGTACCTCGAGTTGCCCGGGCCCAAGTTGGGCCGCGACTATTCCGACGTTACGCTTGGCCGCGACCTGAGCGATTCGGTCAGTGCGATCCAGGCGGCGATGAGTTCCAGCGCTGCCGCCGTTGCCGGTTGAAACCGGTCACTGCTGCCCGCCGGCGG
>REDW01000092.1 GCA_007693325.1 Spirochaetaceae bacterium | reverse complement strand
GGACGGCTTACGCAAATCGCCGATTCGCGCTACAATCCGCGCATGGACATTCTGCTGGCAAGTGCCAATCAGCACAAGGTGCGCGAGCTGCGCATGATCTTTGCGGACCATCGGGTGATCACGCCGCCGGAGTTGGGCGTGGTATTTGAACACGAAGAGACCGGTGATACCTTCTTTGCCAACGCCTACGCCAAGGCACTGGCGTTCTTTGAGCTGCTGCAGTGGCAGTGCCGGCACAGCGACATCCCCGATCCCACCGCCGATGATACCCTGGTGATTGCCGATGATTCGGGCCTCTGTGTGGACGCGCTGGCAGGGGCGCCGGGCGTGTTCTCGGCGCGGTTTGGCGCCGAAGAGGGCGCCAGCAGCGACGACGAGCGCACCGCGCTGCTGCTGCAGAAACTGGAAGGGGCCCGGAGCCGCGGCGCGCACTACGTCTGCTGCATGATCGGTATTCGCGGGGTGGACCGTTTCTACTGCGCGCAGGAGACCTGGCGCGGGGAGATTGCCCTGGAGCGCTCGAGCGGCAAGGGTGGTTTTGGTTACGATCCGGTGTTTATGTTGCCCGAGCGCGGCGTGACGGTTGCCGATATCAGCGATGCCGAGAAGCACGAGCTGTCGCACCGCGGCCGGGCGGCGCGCGCCTTGAACGGAGTGCTGGCGTCCAAAGGAATCTGACCGCAGCGGTCACTCACGCGGCTTCGGTTGCCTTGGTCTTCTTTCCCTGCTGGACTATAACCATTACCACCGTGGTCAGCCCCACGGTGGTGAGCGCCATCGCCATTCCCAATGGAACCACACCCTGATCGAACTGCCGGAAAATGAACGTGGCCGAGGTCTCGATACCGGGCGGGCGGATCATCAGTGAGCCTACCAGTTCGCGGATCGAGATGATGAAGGTCATGATCCAACCGGCAACCATCCCGGGGCGGATCAGCGGAAAGAGAATACGGCGCGTTATATAGCCGCTTTTGGCCCCGCTGACCTGCGCGGCGTGAAACAGTGACACGTCGATCTGCTGGAAGTTTGCCTTGACGTACTGCACCGTATAGGGCAGAAACGCCACCGTGTAGGTAAGCGCCAGCATCATGGCGGTGTTGTATACCGTGATGTTCCTCATCCACGGTGCGTTCCAGAACAGGATCAAGCCGACAATGATAACAATCCGCGGAACGGTATTGGATAACAGACTCGATACGTCGATGAACTGCCGGACGGCGCCCCTGGAGCGGATGATAACCACCGCCAGAAACGTGCCCAGGAACATCGCAATTGTTGCCGCCAGAAAGGAGAGCCGCAGGCTGTTCCAGAGCGCCCGGGCGCCGAGCGTTCCCGCGGTGAACAGCTGGGCGTAGTTCTCAATTGTGAAGTTTCCCGCCGCCAGTCCGTGTCCCCAGATGCGCATGATAGATGAAGTCACAATTGACCAGTACGGCACGCCGATGGAGAGTATCAGCAGCAGGGCCACGTAGGCCCACGCCAGCGGGCTCCACTTGCCCAGGCGGTAGTACTTCTTGCCGTGATCACGGCCGCCGACTATAGAGTAGGTGTGCCGGCTGGCCAGCAGCTGCTGTACGTACCACACCAGCATACTGGTGATCAGCAGGACTGACGCCAGCGCGGTGCCGCGCGCAAAATCTATTGGCCACTGGTTGGTGAAGCGATAGATTTCGGTGGTGAACACGTAGTAGCCGACGCGGCGGCCGAGCGTGGCCGGCGTGCCGAACTCGGCCAGCGTTTTGACAAAGATAAGCAGCGCACCCATGGTGTAGCCGGAGAATACCAGCGGCAGGATGATGCGGCGCATGCGATAGAGAAACGTACCACCATGGACAGCACCGGCGTCTTCCAGCGAACGGGTGATCTCCATGAGGGTGTTCTTGATGACCAGGTAGATGAAGGGGAACAGGTTGAAACTCATAACCATCACTATGCCCCAGAACGAGAAGAACAGCGGACGGAACGCGCCCAGCAACGGCAGGTACTGATCGACCACCCCGCGTGGCTGCATAAACAGGATCCAGCCCATGGTAGCAATGTAGGGCGGCGTCATGAACGGAATCAGCAGCGCTACGTCGATCCATTTGGCCCTGGCCAGCTCGGTCTTGCCGGTCAGAAACGCCAGAGGAGCGGCAATCACGGTGGTAACCAGCACCACCGTGACTGCCAGTCTGATCGAGTTCACAAAGACCTCGCCGAGGTCCCCTTCGATTATCGTTCGAATTGGGGCAAGCAGCTGGAACGCATCGTCTATCATGAAGCTGCGCAGCAATACCATAACAACCGGGATGATAACCAGGATTGCCAGAATAACAACGGCTATGGCCTTGTTGCTGTGCCTCAGTAGCGTCTGTTTAACGTTCATCGATGCTCAACCCCTGAACTCTCAGCGGAATATCTGCTGGAACCGGTCGTTGATTTCGCTCTGGTTCTCAGCCATCCAGTCCCAGTCGAGATCCAGCACGGGAATCTGGTCCATGCCTACGCGGTCCGGATGCACCGGGATATCGCGGCGCCCGGGGATGATGTAGACGTCGGCAACCATGCGCTGCGCTTCATCGGACAAGAGGTAGTCCATGAACTTGCGCGCGTTTTCCTGATTGCGGCCAAAGCTGGTCATCATTGCCGGCCGCGGGTTGACCACGGTCCCGCTGCGCGGGTAGTAGATATCGATCGGGTTGCCCTGCGCCATGACGCCGTAGGCCATGTAATCGACGCCTGCCAGTACGATGTAGTTGGACGCGGTGATTACCGAGTCAAGCGCGGGACGGTTTGCGCCGGCCAGCTCCAGGTCGTTGTCGCGTAACTGCTGGAACAGCTGCCAGGCGTCCTCGTTGTAGTTGAGCGCGTAGCCGGCCAGGAAATCCAGTGCCGAGCCGGAAGCGCTTGGATCGGGCATGGCCACGATGCCGCGGAAACGTGGATCGGCGTAGTCAGACCAGTCCGAGCCCGGGTCGCTGATGTGGTCAGTGTTGTAGGTCACTCCCAGTGCTGATGCGCTGTAGCCGAAGAAATAATCGTCGTGGTTCCAGCCGTCGTGCAGCAACCCGGCGTTTGCAGGGCGATACTGCTCCAGCCAGCCGTTCTCCAGCAGGCTGAACGCTGCCGGCCATGACGCCAGCACCACAATGTCGGCGTGCGGATTGTCGGCTTCGGCCTCCAGTCTGCCGAGTACCGCGCCGGTGGTTGCCTGAAACATCTCAACCCGGATGCCGGTCTCTGCTTCAAAGCCCTGGGCGATGTTCTCGGCCAACCCGCCCGGTCCGGCGCTGTAGACCACAACTGATCCGGGGCCCGGCTCCGCGGCGCCACCGGCCAGGCCGACTGCAGCCACAATGGCGAGCAGCGCCATTACGGCTACCGCTTTGCATAATACCTTCTTCATGATAGTCCCTCCTCGATGGTGTGAATATCTTTCGGTGAAAGATATACGGTTACTTTGTCTCCCAGTTGTGGGCGTTGCGTGAAGTATGTGATCCAGCTATTGCCGTCGACGTCCATGTGGACCTCGTAGCGATCTCCCAGGTAGGAGATCGTTTTGATGATACCGGAGAACTCGACGTCATCTTTGTTGCGGCGTTGGGTGCTGAACAGCTCTGGGCGGGCCATCTTCCTGACTGCGCCGTCCGTATCAGCAGTTCCGTTGCCGGTATTGATGAAGTTACTCTTGCCCACAAAGTTGGCAACAAACAGGTGGCTCGGATGATTATAGACTTCCTCCGGCACGCCATCCTGCAGCATCTCCCCCTCTTTCATGACTACAATCCGATCCGATATCGACATCGCTTCGTGCTGATCGTGGGTAACGTAAACCGCGGTCAGCCCGAGCTCGTCCGTCAGGCTGCGCAGCATCAGCCGCAGACCGTCGCGAAGCACCGCATCAAGGGCGCTGAGCGGTTCATCGAGCAGGATCACCTTGGGCTCGGTTACTATGGCGCGCGCGAATGAAACGCGCTGCTGCTGCCCGCCGGACATCTGTTTGGGGTAACGGTCTTCGTAGCCGGCGAGCTGGACCTTCTCCAGCGCCCAGGTGACGCGCTCCTTCAGCCGTGCGGTGTCTTTGCGCGCGCGCAGCCCGAAGGCGACGTTCTCGAACACCGTCATGTGCGGCCACAGCGCAAAGTCCTGAAACACCATCCCGACACCGCGATCCTCTGCGGGCACCTCTTTGCCGTCCCTGCGCGAGAACATAACACGATCCATCAGCGTGATATCACCGTTATCGGGTATCTCCAGCCCGGCGAGTAGCCGCAGAAGCGTTGTCTTGCCGCAGCCGGACGGTCCTACCAGAGAGATGAACTCACCGGTCTTGACCGTCAGGTTGGTCGGCCGAAGCGCCTTCACCGTACCGAACGTCTTTTCAACGCCTTCTACTACAATGCTCATGAAAAACCTCGTATTACCCGTCTAGGTCTCCCTGCCATACTATCACAGTTTTGTGTTAGAAAGCTGTTAGTGATCGGTAGTCGGACCGGGACACTTCAGGCTACACGCCGCACCTTGAACTGTCCAATAAAAGCTCTGTATACTGTTCATTCGAGATTTTTATACTGATGGACGTAGTAAAATTCCGTGCGTTCTATACCGTAGCCAAACTCAAGAACATCAGCAAAGCTGCTGAAAAGCTCTACTACACCCAGCCCGCGGTCAGTGCGCAGATCCGTGAACTGGAGAACTCGTATGGAACGCGGCTGTTCCGGCGCGTGGGACAGCGGTTGGAGTTGACCGCGGCAGGCGCTGAGCTATTCCCCTACGCCGAACGGCTGCTGGAGATGTTTGAACAGTCGGTCAATGTAGTGCACGACGCTGTGGACTCCAGCAGCCGCCTGGTGCGGATCGGCGCCAGCAGCATGCCGGGTATTCACCTTGTCCCGTCGATGATTGCCGATTATCGCGCCGAACACGCGGCAACCTCGTTCTCGCTGCAGATTGCCAGCGCCAGCCGCATCGAGCAGTTGCTGCTGGCCGGCGAAGTTGACGTGGCCATTCTGGGCCGCTCGGCGCGCGTAACCCGGAAGCCTCACTTCAGCGAAGTGCTGCTGACCAGGGACCCGCTGGTGGCGGTGGTGTCGCACGAGCACGCCTACTCCGGCAGAACGTCGCTGGAAATCCCCGACCTCTCGGACCAGCCGCTGATCCTGCCTTCGCGTGATCTGCTGACGCGCAAGGCGGTAGAAGAGCGGCTGCGTGCGTTGGGCCTGGTCTTCAACCTGGCGTTTGAAGTGAGCAACACCGAAGCCATCAAGCGCATGGTGATCCATAATCTGGGGATGACCATCCTGTGCGCGTCAATGGTCAGCGCCGAGGCCACCTGCGGCTGGCTGGAAGCCATCCCGGTATCCGGTCTCAACCTGCAGCGCAATGTCTATCTGGCGTATCGCAGCCAGGAGAGCGGTTCACCGGCGCTGCAGCAGTTCATCGATTTTGTCGGCGCGCGCTACCCGCAGGCGCCGGATGCCCAAAAACCAGATGCCCAACCGTCAGGCATCGGCGAAGAACTCGGCCAGTAGCGGCTGCAGCTTCTTGCGCGAGTAGGCGAGATTGCCCTGCGCAAACAGCGCGGTTGCCGGATCGGTAGCGCTTGAACCTATCGGCTTCAGCTGCAGTTCGCTGCCCTTGAGAAACCCCAGCAACCTGCTACGCAGCTCCTCATCCGGGCAATAGACCGCCAGCTCGCGGGTGAAGCCGGGATTGGTGTAGGCGTTCATTGCAATCAGCACGTCGAGGCTGTGCTCTCGCGCAAACCTGGCCAGTGACTCGGACAGTGCTGGGTCCTTCTTGAGCCAGTCTTCAATCGGCAGCAGTACTGATGCGATTCCGACCTGCTTTGGCCCCAGAGTCCACTCCTTGTAGTCCTTGCGCAGCAGGTCAGCGCTGTCGAGTGCGGAGACGTTGAACTTCTCCTGTTGCAGCTTGTCAAAGAGCTGCTGTTGATCGGCGCCGCTGAGCTGCAGCAGCGTGTCGACCACCTGCTGGTCCCGCGGAGTGGCGCGTTCGGCCTTGGGATCCAGGTTGACGGTGTCGAGCAGAATTGTGCCCAGCAGCAGCGTAGCCGAGCCTGTTTCCAGCAGCTCCTGGCGGCCCAGCATCAGTTCTGCCACCAGGGTGGCCGCCGAGCCCACCGGCTCGATGATACGCGGCGCTGCGCTGCTGAAGAGCCCCTCATCCTTGTGGTGATCGATGATCCCGGTCACGCAGTCCGAGAACTGCTGGCGGGCAGCGGACAGCTTGTTATGGTCAACCAGTGTCAGCTGCAGCGTGCCTGCGGTGTGCAGGGCGTCCAGGTCCAGGTCGTCGGCAAACAGCAGCTGCGCGGGGTCTATCCCGGCTTCTGCAAACAGATACACCGCTTCGGTGCGCAGCTTGAAGTCGGCGCGCGGTATGTCGATCACGGGGACCACGCCACGCTGCGGCTCAGCGGATGCATCGGCGGCGCTGTAGTAGGCGTAGATCAGTGCCGATGCCATGGAGTCCAGGTCAGCGGCCTCGTTGCCGAGCACGCAATGGATAGTGGTGCCGCTGGTTATGCTTTCTCGCGCCGTCTCCAGATAGCGGCGCAGCTTTTCAGTCCCGGGTGATAGAGCCATTTTCTTGCCTCCTGATGCTGTATGGTCCGCCATGGGTGCGGCTCCTGTCAAGCAAATCGCTCCGCGCAAACCATAAAAGATATCTATCCGCATGCATAACGATTTTGATTGGCACGTGCCGCCGGCGCCGTGCTACACTGGGTGCGATAGCCGCTACCAGCACATGAGGAGAACTGTATGTCAGACGTTTTTGCAAAGAACCAGGCAACCAGCGCAGAAGAAGCAGCCAGGATAGTGCCGCGCGCCGAGTTCCGTGTTTTTGAGCAGGGTATTATTGAGCACGTCAAGGCCAGGCTCTGGAACGGCAAGACCGTGCTGTTCAAGGCGCGCCGGATGCCGCTTGAGACCTACTTTCTGTCGGTCCATACCAACGAAGCCAACGTCAAAGTACGCGAAGGGCTGCTTGATATCAAGACCAAGGTTGGGGAGACCCCTGAAGGCTACGAGATCTTCCAGCCGCGCGGCAAGTTCCAGTTTCCGGTGCCCAGCAAGGACCTGGCTGAGATTCTGTCGCACCTCAAAGTTGACATGAAACTGGACGCCGACAGCTACACTATCGATACATTCATCGCAATGGCGCGCAAGCATCCCGAGCTGACCCCGGTAAACGTGGAGAAGATGCGCTACGGCTACACCATCGATGACATCATCTGCGAATACGCCCAGGTATGGTTCAACGGTGCGCTGGTTGAGACTACCGCTGTGGAAAGCGAAGACTACGCCGGCATGAAACAGGTTGTCGAAGAGCTCGGTCTGTCCGACAAACCAAACACCAACTACCTGCGCGCGGCCAAGAAAGTGGTGGGGATGGAGTAAGCCCGCCGAGATCTGTTACCCTGTGCGAATATACTTTTGACTCGCTCCACCTGCAATCGGTGTGGCAAAGGAGTGCACCGTGAAGAAGACTGACGAGACCCGCGGCCTGTTCACCTCAAAAGCCAAGACGCTGCAGCTCGATATGGACCGCCTTTTCAGCCTGGTTGATCAGTGCGCGCTGCTGCTCGAAGAAGCCGTCAAGAAGTACCTGCAGGACAAGCGTGACGGCTTTGAAGAGAAGACCGCCGAGATCGACAAGATGGAGCACGAGGCCGACAACCTGCGTCGCGATATCAAGCACCGGCTCTACGCCGAGATGTTGATACCGGATTCACGTGGCGATGTGCTGGGACTGCTGGAGACGCTGGACAACGTACTGGATACCACCAAGCACGTGACGATGAGCTTCAGCATCGAGCGGCCGGACATCTACCCGTTCCTCAAAGAGGATTTCCTCGAGCTTACCGAGAACTGTGTCAAGGCGGTACTGGAGCTGACCCTGGCGGTGCGCGCGTTCTTCCGCGAGCTCTACCGGGTAACCGAGCATCTGGACAAGGTGCACTTCTGGGAGCACGAAGCCGACGTGATAGAGGAGCGCCTCAAGCGCAAGGCGTTTACTTCCGATGAGATCGAGCTCTTCAGCAAGCGCGTGCATATGCGCTACTTTGCCGAGCGCATCTCCATGGTGGCCGATGAAGCCGAGGCCGTTGCCGAACGCCTTGCGGTCTACGCAATCAAGCGGAACATGTAGGGGAGCTCCGCATGCCGTTTGCAGGATTGATCTTTCTGACCAGCGGGCTCTACATGGGCTGGTCGCTGGGTGCCAACGACGCCGCCAACATCTTTGGCACCGCCGTTGGAACACGGATGGTCTCGTTCCGTACCGCTGCCATTATCTCGGCGGTCTTCATCACTATCGGCGCCGTTATCAGCGGCGCAGGAGCCGCCAAGGGCCTCGGCGCGCTGGGTGCGGTAAACGCCCTGCCGGGATCGTTTGTTGTGTCGGCGGCGGCCGCAACCACCGTTTTGTGGATGACCCGCGCCGGGCTGCCGGTCTCTACAACCCAGGCAATTGTTGGTGCCATAGTCGGGTGGAACCTCTTTTCCGGTTATCCTACCGATCAGGAAGCGCTTACCAGAATCGTAGGCACCTGGATCTACGGACCGATTCTGGGAGCCGCGATTGCGTTTGCGCTGTTCTTTGTGGTGCGCTTTGCGCTCAATCGGCTCAACATCCACCTGATACGGCTCGACAAATACACGCGCACCGCGCTGATCCTGGCGGGAGTGTTTGGCTCGTACAGCCTGGGCGCCAACAACATGGCCAACGTGGTTGGCGTGTTTGTTCCGGCCTCTCCGTTTGTCGACCTGTCCGTGCTGGGTGTAACCCTTACCGGAACGCAGCAGCTGTTTCTCATTGGCGGTCTGGCAACCGCGGTTGGCGTGGTAACCTACTCCAGGCGGGTGATGATGACGGTGGGCTCGGCCCTGTTCAAGCTGTCGCCGGTAACCGCGTTTGTGGTGATTGCCGCAACCGCAACGGTCCTGTTTCTGTTTGCTTCCGAGGGGCTGGAAGCCTGGCTGCAGGGCATGGGACTGCCGAGCTTCCCGCTGGTGCCGGTGTCGCAGTCGCAGGCGGCGGTTGGCGCAATAATTGGTGTCAGCCTGGCCAAAGGCGGCAAGAACCTCAACCTGACGGTCTTGCGCAATATCGTCATGGGGTGGATAGCCACACCAACCTCCGCCGCAGTACTCTCCTACGTTGCGCTGTTTTTCATGCAGAACGTGTTCATGCAGCAGGTGTACGTGTAGGGCGCGTGCTCAGCCGTCTCCGCGGATCTGTTCGTGGTGGCGGATGACCTCGCGGGTGATGAACTGCAGGAACTTGCCGCTGAACTCCGGGTCCAGTCCGGCGCTGGCGGCCAGTTCGCGCAGCCGGGCAATCTGGCGTTCTTCGCGCTCGGGGTCCCCGGGCGGCAGGTTGTGCTCACGCTTGTAGTAACCCACCTCCTTGGTGATCTTGAAGCGCTCGGCCAGCAGGAACACCAGCGCCGCGTCTATGTTGTCTATGCTCTTGCGGTACTGCTGCAGCTCGGGGTAGCGGTCCTGCGCAAGGCTCATCTGATGTCCCCGTCGGCGGCGTTGTAGAAGAAGTGGATCAGGGCGTCGATGCCGCGGTACCAGGTGGCCAGGTCCAGTTTCTCGTTGGGAGCGTGCAGGTTGTCATCGGGCAGGCCGAAGCCGGTCAGCACCGACGGCATGCCCAGCGCGCGCTGCAGGTAGATCGAGACCGGAATGCTGCCGCCCTCGCGCTTGTAAAGCGGCTTGCGGCCCCACACCGACTCCAGCGCCGCGGCCAGCGCGCGGTTGCCCGGATTGTCGCGCTCGGTAATCAACGGTGGGCCCAGCGCCATTACCTCGACCTCGTGACTGACCGTCTGCGGTACGTAGGTCTTGAAGTATTCCAGCAGCATATCGCGTACCTCGGCTGGATCCTGATCGGGGACCAGGCGCGTGGAGATCTTGGCGGTGGCGGTTGCCGGCAGGACCGTCTTGGCGCCCGTGCCGCCAAAGCCGCTGTACATGCCGTTGATCTCCAGCGTAGGCCGCGCGCCGATGCGCTCCACCGTGGTGTAGCCCGCCTCACCAAACAGCGCCGGAGCCCCGGTCTGCTGCAGAAACGCCTGGTCATCTAGCGGCAATCGTGCCAGCTCCTCGCGCTCTTCTGCGCTCAGCTCGCGCACGCGGTCGTAGAAGCCGGGCAGGGTGACGCGGCCCTCTTCATCGTGCAGGCCGGCCAGCAGGTCGCACAGTACGTGGGCCGGATTCTCTACCGCGCCGCCGAAGATCCCCGAGTGCAGGTCGTGCGCCGGACCGCGCAGTCGGACCTCAAAATAGGCCAGCCCGCGCAGGCCGTAGGTGATTGTGGGGCAGTCGGCCGCTATCATGCCGGTGTCCGGGTTGAGGCACAGATCCGCGCGGAACCGGTCCGCGTAGCGCGCGATGCTGGCTTCCAGGCTGGGTGAGCCGATCTCCTCCTCGCCCTCCAGCAGGAAGCGCACGTTGAGCGGGTACGCTCCGCTGTTCTTGATGGCCTCAAGCGCCGCCAGCGCCGCCATCAGCTGCCCCTTCATGTCCGAGGCGCCGCGGGCGTACAGCGAGCCGTCTCGCTCGGTGGCCACAAACGGCTGCGAGTTCCATAACTCCAGCGGGTCAACCGGCTGAACGTCGTAGTGACCGTAGACCAGAATGGTGGGCGCATCGGCGTCCGCGGCGTTCAGTTCGCCCCAGACTATCGGTTTGCCGTTGGTCTGCAGGATCTCGGCGTTTGAGGCGCCCAGCCGCGCCAGCTCGCCGGTGAGCCATTCAGCGGCGTGCTCTACATCGGCGTTGTGCTCGGGGTCAGTGGAGATTGACGGAATTGCCAGCAGTTCAGCCAGTTTTGCTCGGTAGTGGTGTGTGTAATCTGCGGCGTAGCGCAGCGCGGCGTCGCGCGTGGTGCTCATGGGACCCTCCAGGTCAGGTGCGTGTAGTGTCTCTCAGTATAGTCAGCCGCGGCGAGGGAGTAAACCGAGGCCGGCAGCCTCAGCGGCGATATTGACACAATGCGCATCATTGTCAATTTTATCATCTTACGGTATAATATCAGTTAGCGATGAAAAACACGTATGAATAAAAAACTCGAGCACGTCTTTCGCCGCTCAGCGGCCCTGTTTCTGCTGATCTATCTTATCCTGCTGATTGGCGCCTACCTGGTGCCTACGGTAAACCGGCGGCGCGAGCAGGTTCATATGGCACTGCAGACCAGCGCGCAGATGCACGCGCTGCGGCTGGAACGCGAGATGGTGGCGCTGCAGGAGCGCGTCTACGCGTTGGCCAGCCGGACGGTTATCCGTCACGCCCTGCGTGACTACCTGGACGGCCGGATCTCGCGGGCTGAACTGCAGCAGCAGACTCAAGCGCGCTACGCCGACGGCGTTGCGGTCTACGATGACCTGCAGAGCGCGGCGCGCTATGACATCCGCGGAGAGCTGGTGGCCGCCTACGGCGAACCGCCGCCGCTCATGCGGGCCGCAGTTCCCAGCGGCGCAGCGGCGGAGTTTGCCATAGAGCGCGTTGGCGCGCACGACCTGCTGGTCACGGTTGCAGTCCCCATTGTAGACAACGACCGCCTTCTGGGTCAGGACTCGGTGCGGTTTCTGCTGGCGCGCGCGCTACTGCCGTCCATGCAGCGGCTGACGCTGACGCTGGTTGACGATGCGGACAACGTACAGCGCGGCAGCGCCGGCCGGTCTGAAGCGTCCACTTACACGCTCTCCTTTGCACTGGCGGGCACCGGTCTGCTGCTGCAGGCCTCGTATCAGCCGGTTACCGTAGCGGCAGCCATCGCCGAGCTTGAGGCCGCGGCGCTGTGGTTCATCGTGCTGAGCGCCGTGGCGATGCTGCTGGTCTGGTACGTCACGCTCTACCGCGGAGTGCGGCCGCTGTTCCAGACGCTGGTGCAGCAGGAGGCGCAGCTGAGCGAAGCGCTGCAGCAGCGCGAACTGGTGGTGCGCGAGACCAACCACCGCGTCAAGAACAACCTCAATATGGTCATGGGCATGATCGATCTGCAGCTGCACTCCAGCGAGCCGGACTCCGACAGGCAGGCCGCGCTGCAATCGGCAATGCAGGAACTGAAGCAGCGGCTGCGTTCCGTCAGCACTATCCACGACATGCTGCACAGCGGTCAGGATCTGCAGCAGGTGGAGTTGCGATCCTATCTGCAGCGGCTGGTAGAGCAGACGGTAGCAAGTCTTGCCGCAGCGGACGTTCGGCTGCTGCTGCGCGGCCCACAGGTCAGCGTCCACGCGGATACCGCGGTGATAGTGGGGCTGGTGGTCAGTGAGCTGTGCACCAACGCGCTGAAGTACGGGCTGGACCAGGGCGGAGAACTGGTGGTGGAGATCGATCAGGCCGATAACGCGGATTCCGCCGGCGCCAGCGGCAATCTGCTGACAATAGCGGTTGAAAACAGCGGCCGGCTGATGCCGCAGCAGATCGACCCCTACCGCTCACAGGGCTTTGGGCTGCGCATGATACGTCTGCTGGTAGAGCAGTTGGGCGGCTCGCTGGAGTTTCAGCGCACTCCGCAAACCGCGTTCCGCTTCAGTTTTCCGGCGTAGTTCCGCTCAGTTTGCTTCGGCCAGCGCGTTCTGCACCGCTTCAAGCACGGCTTTGCTGCTGACGGTAGCGCGGGTCCTGGCGTCGATGTCCGTGCTCTGCGCTTCAATGATGGCCTCAATGGTGCTTTCCATCACCGGCTCGGCCAGCGCCACTGTCTCGTCGTGCGAGACAACCTCGATCGCGCTGATCTGGCCGTCGCTGACGGTTACCTCCACCACAATTTCAGACTTGTAACCCTCGGCCGAACCCTGATAGGTACCATCGGCGGGGTTGGCGTAGGCCGCCGCCGCAGCAATCAGTACAACTGCTGTCAGCACCAGTCCAAAACGATAGGTCGAGAAGATTCCGGCTCGGTTCTTCATGTAACACTCCTTGAAGATTTTGACTGAATCAG